>JAJAYT010000089.1 GCA_026786085.1 Microcoleus sp. CAN_BIN18
CATCGATAATTCCGGCTATTATTCCTAAATGATCTATGTTGAGAACTTTAATTTCAACTTGTGGCTTACTGATGATTTTTTACACCTGTGTTGCTGACTCTATTATCTAATTTTAGCAAAAATTGAAATCTTTGCTAGGTAGTTATTTCAGGGTTTCATGCCTCCAAATTTAAAACTATTAAATTTGTCTGAATATCTGCAGAATGTGGGTTCTTGTCTTTGAGCGTTCACAAACTTCAACATTCGGTAAAGTACCTCTATTTGCGGTAACTTAATACAAAATGGTTCGATCGTTGGGACTTTAGTCCGCATCAATCAAAGGACTGAAGTCCAAACGATCGAACCTATAAACCTACGAACCTATATCTATTAATCCACACCCAACAGCCGTCGTGTCCTCTCTGCTTCTTGTCTTTGAGCGTTCACAAACTTCAACATTCGGTAAAGTACCTCTATTTGCGGTAACTTAATGCCCCCTTGTTGAGCTGCTCGTATCGGGTTGCCAAAAATCGCCTCAACTTCTAGCGGCCGCGATTCATCATAATCAATTTTCATGCTCGTGCGGTAAGGCTTCATTTTGTGAGTATAGTCGAGCATATCTGAAATAAAGTCATCGGGAATAATGCGATCGCAAATTTTGGCCCCCGCTACCACTTCTGTCATGATTTCCTCGACTAAAATCAAAGTATCGGGATTCGCCATCAGTTCATCTGTTCTCGCATTCAAAACCACAGACAACCCGTTATAGGGAATATTCCAAACCAGCTTTTTCCACCTTGACAACAGTAAATCTCCACTCAGTTTGATCGGAATCTGAGCGCGCCTAAAGTCGCTAGCAATTTGGTGCAATCTGTTTGTAATACCTATTTTTTTATAATTTTCAGTATATTCTCCCAAGGTGATAGCGCCGTAATCTAGATGACATATATGACCAGGTGAAACTTTATAAGAACACAAAAAACATAGCCCGCCAATCACTCGTTCTGAACCCACAATTTTAGCGACTTCCGGTTCTATATTCAGTCCATTTTGCAAAACTAAAACTACGCCATCATCCTTTAGTAAATGAGGCAATATTTTCGGTAATAAATGATTTTGAGTTGTTTTTAGCGCTACAATTACCACGTCGCACTGAGGCATTTTGCGCGAGTCATGGTAAGCACGGATTTGCGGGAGGGTGAAATCGCCTTCGGGAGACTCGACAATCAAGCCGTGCTTTTTGACGCGATCGTAATCGCTGCGTAATAAAAAATTAACTTCAAAATCGGCTTTTTGCAGTCTAGCACCGTAGAATCCGCCTAAAGCTCCCGTGCCCACTATGGCATAATTACGATTTGGCATAATCTCAAAAATTCAGAATAAACTATCAACAAAAAAGAAACTCGACCGTCATTCCCTGCTATTATTGAAATCTAGAAGCAATCTCAAATTTTAAATCTCAAATACCCTCAGCCACTGCATTAATTCTTCAGATAGTTGTTTTCTATTTCGCGTCACTGCATCGATGCAAACGTGCTTAGTAAGAGCTTTTGCTGCACTTTTTCCTGCAACTTCGCTAGAAAATACTTGATAGGCAATTTCAAATTCATCGCCAGTAACTTGTTGAGGCGTTAACTGAATTGTCAGTCGATCGCCCGCAAACATGGGACGATAAAAATCTACATTAGCATGAATTATCGGAAAAGCAACCTCGGGATTGCGAAAAAATGCTTTGAGATTGATTCCTGATGCTGCTAGAGATGCCTCATAAGCTTCGTGACACATCGCCAAAACGTTAGCAAAGTAAACGACTCCAGCAGCATCGGTATCTTGAAAGCGCACAGTGCGGGTGTAACTAAAAGACATTTGTTTTGAATTTTGACAATCTTGGATGCAGAAATGGATTTTTTTGTGAATATCTAAATGCCTTTAGAAGTGTTATGAGTTTTGATTTAATTCAAAACTCATAAATGTTTGCTTCACCCTAATTTTTTAACCTTTGTTTTTAATCAACATCACATCTATAATCTTGAGTGCAACTTCCTCGGACAGATCCAATGCACCGTAAAGATCGTTCAAAAGTTGTTCTTCTTCTTTGGAAATCTCGCCATCTGCTAAAGCGATATCAGTTGTTACAGCAAAAACTGTTTCTTTAAGTTCGTCGGGAAGTGTCGCCAAAGCCGCATTAAACAGTACCTCAGCTCCTTGGCGTTGCAGGATCATCAATAGCCGATCGAGCATTTTTCTCATCACGTCATCTGGATAGCTTCGGAACAATTGCATCCGAGCTAACGTCATACTAAGCGCTTTACTTTCGCTATCATTAATGTAACCGTCGGCTGCTACGGCAATTAGCGCGATCGCCGCAAATGATTCGGCAGGCCCTAACGTTACCTCGGTTTGTTGGCGAGTCTGCGATACTTTATCAAATAAACCCATGATACTTTCCTCATTATTTAGTGATGAATTTATGGAGTCCCGAAGGTTTTGGCTTTGGAGGTTTTTTGGGATTTAGACAATTATATCAAATCTTGTTAGTTATTTATTCAAGAAAATCATGAAAAAATTAAGACTTTTTATTTTGCCCTGCTTGTGTTGGGAGGGCGGGTTTATGCAGAGCCTAAATTGCCTTCTAATATTTCGGTTAAAACCCGTACTCCCAGCGCTGACTATCTACTTGTGAAACAGAGCTAAATCTGCTTTCAGAAAATCAACAAACTGCCGCGCAGTGCGCCCCGATCGCCCATTGCGACGAGTTGCCCATTCCTTAGCGCGGTGCTCTAAATCCTCAACAGCGAGTTTGATTCCAGCAAGTTTTGCCAAATGTCCAACAATTGTTAAATAAGTGTTTTGATCCGCAGGTTCAAAAGTCAAAGTCAAGCCAAAGCGATCGCTAAATGAAAGTTTTTCCTGCACAGTATCCCAAGCATGAATTTCATCTCCGTCGCGGGGGCGAGGCCTATCGTCAAAAAACTCTCGAATTAAATGTCGCCTGTTAGATGTCGCGTAAACAACTACATTTTGAGGGCGCGCGGTGACATTTCCTTCTAAAACCACTTTCAGAGATTTAAAAGCATCGTCATCTTCCTCAAAAGAAAGGTCATCTACAAAAATAATAAACTTTTGAGGAACTCCCCGCAACTTCTCGACAATTAACGGCAAATCTTGCAAGTCAGATTTAGATACTTCAATCAAGCGCAAATTGCGATCGCCAAATTCATTTAACAGCGACTTCACCAAAGAAGACTTACCCGAGCCGCGACTCCCGTACAGCAAAACGTGCAAAGCCGGATAACCTGCCAACAAAAACTCCGTATTTTTGACCAGAGCATCCCGCTGCCAATCGCAGCAAACCAATTCTTTCAAATTTATGCGATCGGGATGCGGAATACTCGCCAACTCGCCTCCTCGCCACTGAAACGCACGATATTCAGCAAACAAACCAGTACCAAATTGTCGGTAATAAACTGCCAAAGATTCCGTAGCACTCGACCATTTTTCTAGTTTTCCGTGCAGCGGTAAATCGCCGTTTTCTGGTACAGTTTCTGAGTGCCAAATCGGAGGCACTGCATCAAGTTGACCCGCTACCCGCACCCACTTGCTCAACTGTTCGCTGCTACATTCGTATATATTTTGCAGCACTTCTAAATCATGTCGGGCGGCTTCCACCAAAGCGGGCGGCAAACTCGCAAAATCTGTTTGCTGAGCTCGGCGAGAAAAGGGGTTTTCGTCTTTGAGAATTTCCCAAATCAGAGCATCTTTCCAGCTCAGATTTTTAGCAGCCTGAATTTTGAACCAGTTTCCATAGGCTACCTGACAGTCAAAACCGCTGACTTCACTGTGATGCAGGGCGTGTAGCAAGTCGAGAAAAGCTCGACCTGCGGGGCTTTTGAGAACCGATTGATATAGCAGCAGGGATGCTGCTTGGCGTTGGAGGTAACGGATTTGGGCGATCGCACCAGAAGTTAGAGCTGACATAGTGGCAATTGTATAACAGTTAGATATTCTGACTGGGTTTAATAAATTTTCTAACAATTTGCGACCTTAGTTACAGGTCGCGCTGTATAAATTTAGATGCAAAGAGTGAAATTTGGGGCATTAGAAATGAATTTAGGTACAGCAGCGGCGATCGGCTACGGCGTTTTGACACTGGTTGGCGGTATCATGGGTTACATCAAGGCCAAAAGCCAAGCCTCGCTAATTTCCGGGCTGATTAGCGGTTCGCTGCTAATTTTTGCAGGCACTGCACAACTGATGGGACAAAGTTGGGGTTTAACATTAGCAGCAGCCATCTCGGCTGTTTTAGTAGTAGTTTTTATTTTACGGCTTGTCAAAACTCGCAAGTTTATGCCCGCTGGGATGCTGATTTTAGCTAGTTTGGCGTCTTTCGGGGCGATCGTTTACGAACTCAGCGGTCAATATCAATAGTTAGTTGACTGTTAACTGTTAACTGTTAACTGTTAACTGTTAACAGTTAACTGTTAACTACTGCCCAATGCCCAATGCCCAATGCCCAATGCCCAATTCTCAATAACCAATAACTAATAACCAATAACTGATTCAATGTACTGCTCAACTTCCCTGAGTTGCTGCCGCTGATATTCCATCCAATCTTTCTCCGTCGCTCGCTGTTCGGCTGTTTCTTGTTGGTACCGCGCCTGCTTCTCTAAAAAATTGTTGTAGAACATTATAGCTTTTTCAATGGTGTGAATTGCCAGTTTAACCCGCTCTTCAAAAACTTCTAAAATCAAATTATCCATGATTGACTCAATCACGTTACAAGACTCTTCAAAATCGATTAAACTGATTCCCATTTTGCTTTTATGAACTAGAGTTTCTACGGGAGATTTTAACGTTTCTCTAAAAGTATTCGCATAGGACTCAGGCAAATATTTCAGAGGTTCCGTAAACTTCGATATAATCTCGCCGCCTATTGATTGTAGTCGCTCTCTAAATCTCAATTGACTGTTGAGGTCGAAGCATTCAATACAAAATTCAATATTTTCTATATCAACAGATTGTAATTCTTTGAAAATTAAATTTAGTTCATTATCCAAAATTAAAATTGACCGTTCTACCTGGTAATCAACTTCATTCCGCAACTCTTTGTGCAAATTATCTTTGTCAAAAAAACCGATAGTATCTCTTTGAAAGACTTGATTTTTTTGATCCCACAAAAACCACTGATTTTTTAACTTTGTAGTCTTGTCGTTCCAGCATTTACGAACTTTAACAACAGCATCATACTTGCCCTGTTTTCCTAAACTACGAATTCTGACATCGCATCCACTTAGTTCGCCAATTTGCTCCCACACTTCAACAGGAGACGTTGAAGCAATTCTCGGCTTGCTATTCCAGACATCCTCAGCCTGAGATACATCTTTGAAACATACCTGAAGTAACCCCTTGAGTCTGAGAGCCGATTGTTTAATTTCCTCAATACAAGGTTCTACATCTAAGCTGAGGTGCGTAGCTGACTGTTTAATCTCCACTGATTTATATTCGTCTGCCAACAATCGATCGCTAAACTGGGTAATAGCCTGGAATACTTTGAGATACTCATTCATTTCCTTTCATTCCTCCTTTCCTTAAATAGCATACAATACAGAACATCTGCCTTTTTGAATGCAAACTGAGTCACAACATGGATTATCTATTCACCCCTGCAACTCAGGCTAGACTCAATACTGGGAAACTCATACAGCCTGCGGCCAAAACAGGAAAATTGCTGCCCGCAGCTAGAGATCCGGTGACAGGGGAGTTTGTGGAGATCGCAAAAATATTTTATCAATCAACAACTGCAACTCTATCCGATCGCGGAATTCTAGGATTGCTCGCACAGTTAGCCGGAGGCGGCCCCGTACAGCCGCTGATAGCTCCGGTGTACGTGACACTGGTGCCCTTGCAGGTTGCTCAAAGTCATCAGGGGTTTCAAAAAATATACAGGATGCTTAACTGTCTAAAAATTAATTTGGCAGTGATGCAGGCGACTGCTGCTGTAATTGGTATTGGCGCTGTATCGAACACAGTTTTGTCAGCAGTAAACTTTGACCAAGTATTAAAAATAAGAGAAGAGGCGAAGCACCAAAAGCTAAAAATTAAAGACGGGTTTATCGATCTTAGACACATCCTCAAAGACGAGGGAGTAGAGGTGATTCAGCAAATTTTCAAGGTGGCCCACGACTCTAATTTTGAAATGCACCGTCAGAAACTGGTTAACGGTTACGATCTTTTTTCTAAGGCTGTCAAGCGCTGCCAATCAGCCTTGACATTACCCGATCTCAAACTTCGGAATTCCGAAATTAGTGGCGCGCGGGATATGCTGTTTGAAGCTTTAAAAATTTATGACGATTGTAGTTTATTGGACGGGCTATCTTCTGCTGGAAAACTCCGGCTAATGGAATGTGCTTGGGCGATCGATTTGGCGATCGGCGTCACGTTTCAGTTGCAGCGGGCCCACAATACGGTGAGTTCGCGTCTGAAAGAACTCCAATCGAAAATTCGTCAAGATATTCTAACTGTTGTTAAAGGATGTGAATCGGCATCCGAACTAGATTTTTTATTTCCAGAAGTTACTAGGATTCTCGGTCACGATTTAAGTGTCATAGAATTTTGGCAAAATGAGATTGATTGGATGCAAACTTTGTCTCCGAAAGAGCAGCATCAGTTAGCTAATTTAGATAAACTTAGCAGCAGGGATACTTTAAAAAGCAGCATACACACTACATTTGAGATATTAACTGCGGAACCTTCACTTTATGAAAGTTTAAAGCAAAAGTCTCATTTTCTATCCTTGCGCGACCAGCTAGCCTTCGCTGTATCGCCGAAACTTCGCCGGGAATACGAATTTTATGTCAGCCAGCAGGCGATCGCCACTGGGTATCAAGCTTTGGCTACCTCGAACTGGCAAGAAATATCCGATTTAACTGTGGCCAACCTCTACTACTTTTTTCAAATTCGCGAGGATTCAACTGAAAATTATCCAACTGAGGATGAATTAGAAATGCCTTCTTGGCACTTTCCCAAAACCTTCAATAACGAGCTTAATTTATGCAATTAAATGAGAGGTGATAAGTATTCGTAGGGTGCGTCGCACGCCCGCAACAATAGTATTTGTAGGGTGCGTCGCCATCGACAATCCCTCAAGAAAGAGCGACAATCTTATAGCGACGCACCTTACACATGGGGCCCGTGGAAACAAGCCAAACACTTGTTTTGTAGCAAGACTTTTTATAAATGGTATGAGTTAGGTATTTTTCTCAGGCGACGCACCAGGCTCGACTGTAAGCACAGGTGCGTCGCTGTGAGATTGTCGATATTTAGCTAGGGATTTTTCGTCGCGACGCACCCTACGATTACTAATGACTAATGACTAATGACTAATGACTTGAAATTACCTCAGCCACAACTTAATAGTATTGTCTTTAGAACCGCTAGCAATAGTTTTGCCGTCAGGACTAAAAGTCACTACATAAACCTCATCGGTATGTCCTGTCAAAGTATTTAGCAATTCTCCGGTATCAAAATCCCAAATTTTAATAGTTTTATCCTTGCTTCCGCTGGCAATAAATTTCCCGTCCGGGCTGATAGCAACGGAGACAATATCATCCGAATGTCCCTTGATAGAGCGAATTAAATCTCCTGTTTCGAGATTCCAGATTTTGATACTTTCATCGTAGGAACCGCTAACAATCGTCTTGCCGTCTGGGCTAATAGCAACCGACCTCACCTGGTCGCCGTGTCCCTCAAGAGTTTTGAGCAACTTCCCGGTTGCTACATCAACAATTGTAATTTTTTTATCCTTAGAAGCGCTAACCAAACTTTTACCATCGGGAGTGAAAGCAACAGAGTAAACAAAGTCTGTATGGTCTGGCAAATTGTAAATCAAACTGCCAGTTGTGGCATCGGAAATCTTCGTGGTTTTGTCTCCGCTGCCACTGGCAATTAGTTTTCCGTCGGGGCTGAGGGCGACAGACCAAACAGAAGCAGTGTGGTCAAGAAGGCGAGTCGCTTGCCCTGTTTTCAAATCCCATAACATGACTCTCCAAAAACCTGTTCCTGTTGCAAGTTTTGTACCGGTTGAGTCAAAAGTAACTGACCAAACGGTGGTTGAATCTCCGGGGAAAGTGCGGATCGATTTGCCTGTAGCTAAATCCCAAATTTGGATGGTTTTGTCTTTTGAACCGCTGGCTAACATTAAGCCGTCTGGACTGAAAGCAACAGACCCAACTGCATCGGAATGCTGAGCGAAATTTTTGACTTTGGCGTTTTTCCACCGCAGGCCTGATTGGCACTGTTCTTGTAACTTTTGAGCGGATGTATAGCTACTAGAAGTCTTGGCAACTGTTGGTATTTGACTGATGCAGCCTTCATAATTGCTGGCTGTATAAAGTGCTTCAATTTGACTTAGCTGTTGTGATTCTTGCTGCACTCGCTGCTGCGTTTCTTGCCACTTGAGATATCCGTAAATTCCGCCGATCGCAGTTAAGAGCGCCGCAATTGTTGCCCCAGCGAGATAAGGATTGAATTTGCGAGGTTCTTTGGGGGAAATTGCTGTGCTACTGCCGATCCTCTCCGAGGGCTGCGCTAACGACAAATCGGATTTTCCATTCAAATTAACCTCCGGTGATACCGCCGAACTTGTCTGCACTTCGACTTGAGTGGTGCTGGCGGGTGGCAAGTTGGGGTTGGGGTTGCGGTGTCCCTCCAAAACTATGGAAATTGCCTTGTACAATTTCGCGAATAAAGATTTAGGAACGACTAATTCTTCGATTCTCTCCGCATCTTCGTCTGTAAGCCCTAGAACTTGCTGCAAGCGCTTTAATTCTTCGCGAGTTCCCACAGAAAAGGGATATTCTTGCTGCATTGCTTCTTGCAGTGATTGTTCGTAGCGTTCGCCTTTTTCTCTGTATTTGCGGTAAGGGTTCAATACCTCATCTTCGATGGCGTCTGATTCTTCTGGAAGCAATTCTAAGCTAACACGCAATTCTTCTAATATTCTTCTACCGACGAGGGTAATGTCACCGCGACTGCTGCTGCGTCGATCGACCTCTTCGCGATATATTGTCAGTTTGGGAACCCGCACTCGCGATCGATCGCCAATTTTCCGCAAATCCGCCAAAGCTTCCGCCGCAGACTGATACCTTTCCCGAAAATCGTAGCGCACCATATTGTCCAAAACATCAGCCAGCGCTTGGGAGCAGGTGGTTAAATGTCGCCAAACAATTTCGCCTCTACTAGAATTTTTCAAATCCCGCAATTTCGGCAAATCGTAAGCGGGCAAACCAGTCATCGCTTGGATGCCAATCATTCCCAAAGCGTAGATATCGCTGTTGAGTTGCGGGTTATATTGAAATTGCTCGATCGGCATATATTCGAGCGTGCCAATCCGCACAGTTATCGGCGCTTGTCTTTGAGCGATGTGAATCTCTTTCACCGAGCCAAAGTCAATCAAAACTAACTTGTTGTCTGAATATCGGCGGATTAAATTGGCAGGTTTAATATCTCGGTGAATTACTCCCTGTCCGTGTACAAATACTAAAATTTCTAACAGTTCCTTCAGCAAAGGAATCATTTGTTCTTCTGTTAGAGGTTTTCCGGGTACAATCTCTGTTGATAGGGAATTACCTGCTACAAAAGATTCAACTAAGAAAAACTCTTCGCGTTCTTCAAAATAAGCAAATAACTGAGGAATTTGGTCGTGTTGACCGAGCTTTTCTAGAACTTCTGCTTCTTTTTCAAAAAGACGGCGGGTAGTATTAATTAATTTCGGTTCGCTGGTACCGGGACGCAAGTGCTTGACAAAACACTGCGGTTCTCCCGGACGGCGAGTATCTTTGGCCAGATAAGTTTGTCCAAATTCTCCTGTTTCTATGACTTCAATAATTTGATAGCGTCCATCTAAAAGTTGGCTCACCATGATAATAACTTAGTTGCTCCTGGGCATTGGGCATTGGGCATTGGGCATTGGGCAAACAGGGAATTGGGAATTGGCCAAACAGGGCATTGGCCAAACAGGGCATTGGGCATAGTTTTTTCCTTCCTTCTTCCCGGTTCCTGAGCGTAGTCGAAGGGCCTTCTTCCTTCTTCCTTCTTCCTTCTTCCTTCTTCCTTCTTCCTTCTTCCTTCTTCTTGCTTCCTTCAACTTCTGGCATACTCTATTTTTTCAACATCTGCAAAGCTTGATATCCCAAAAAGAAGAAACCAAAAGCACCAAGTACCGCTATCGTGTCTGCTAACACATCAACTGTCACAAATTCGCCCATTGCAATATCCTCTCTTGACTGATATTTATCCTCGGCTTTTCGGTCGCTGACTGGGTGAGGGGTCTTGCCCCTCGTTTCGGGCGAACCGAAAGATGCTCACAAATTATAGCGCTTGAGGCGATCGAAATAACTTTTCGGGCGATCGACTAGCTTTTTGTTTTAATATTTTTTAATATTTAAGAAGACAAATCGTGCACCGAAATTTTGAGGTCAGTTCCCTTTGATATTGTTAACCCTGCTAATTCTTTCTTTAATCGTGAGCACAGCCTACACTAAGAATTTGCGCCTCAGCGTCAAAAATGCGCCTCGCACCGACAGCAGTACCGCGAAGCCCTCACTGGAGCGGGATCGGAAAGTCTCAGTAATCGTACCAGCATACAACGAAGCTGAGAATATTCGGGATTGCGCGATCGCCATTTTGGAGAGTACAGCGCTGTGTGTGGACAACCTAGAGGTTTTGATTGTAGACGATCGATCGACAGATGACACGCTGGCGATCGCCCAAACCCTGCAACAACAACTCAACGACCCCCGCCTCAAAATATTAGCAGGTCAAGCGCGACCTGCCAACGAATATTGGGCCGGCAAAAACTGGGCCTGCGCGGAAGTCGTTCAACTAGCAACCGGAGACTTCTTATTATTTATCGATGCCGACGTGCGGCTCAAACCGGGGGCGATCGAAACTGCTATTGCAACAGTTGAAACCGAAAAAATAGACTTGCTAACCTGTATGCCTGCCCTGGTTTGCGACTGTTTTGCCGAGTGGTTAGTACAACCGTTAATGTTCAATCATTTAGCAGTTTGCTTCGACTTTACCGCCGTCAACGATCCGACAACAGACAGCGCTTTTGCTGCGGGGCCGTTTATGCTATTTAGGCGATCGGCCTACGATAAAATCGGCGGTCATGCGGCAGTTGCTAGCGAAATTGTCGAAGATGTGGAATTAGCTAGACGCATCAAACGTGCGGGTTTAAAGCTCGCACTTTATGCCGGGTCAAATTTAGCATCCGTGCGGATGTATCGGTCTTGGAGCGCCTTGTGGGAAGGCTGGACAAAGAATCTGTATCTCGGTGCTAACCGTAGTTGGGGCATGATGATTTACATGGCTGCAATTATGTTCTTTCTTTATCCGATGCCGTGGTTGGCATTAGGTATTTTGCTGGCTAACGGGGACTTTGCAGAAATTCTGGCAATCAGCAATTACCAATTAGCAATTAGCAATTACCAATTGCCAATTACCTTGTTAACTATTTGTTTATCTGCGATCGTAATTTGGCAGCATTACAATTTGCGCAGTTTGGGTGCCCAAATTTCCGATTGTTCGACAAAATACTGGTGGTTGGGAGGTTTGGGAGGAGCGTTAGTGGCGGCAATTGCGATCGGTTCTGCGATCAAAACCGAAACCGGTTGGGGATGGACTTGGCGCGGGAGAGCTTTGCAAATCAACAATTAATATCATGTCCGAAGAGGACAAGCATCATAAAATTGGTTTGTAGTGAGGACTTCAGTCCTTCTTCATCCACAAAGAGAGGACTAAAGTCCTCACTACGAACCTTTGTCGCTAAACCTCATGCTTCTGCGTATACAAAAGCAGGTACACGCTTATAAGCAGGCGTCCCCGATCGCTTTTCAATCTCCGGGTGAAAAATCACATTAACTTCAGGATAAAACATCAAAGCAGCACCAGCACGAACCGCCCCATAAATCACCTCCACATTTTCCATTTTCCCCACATTTCCCTGTACCGTAACCCGCTGATGTTCTTGCATACCAGCGCTTTCTGCATCCGCGCGATTCATCAAAATGCAGTTGCGGTGTGGCATTCCCCGATACTTATCATCAATTTTGTAAACCACAGTATTGTGCTGAGAATAGCTGCGTCCCGTCATCAATGCCACAACTAAACCCCGCGCCGATTCCGATGCACCAAAATCTTTAATTTCCGGTAATTTTAGCGTTGGTAAAGGCGTGACAAACATCTTGGCTTTGCCGGAATCAGTGGGGAATTTAGGTTCCGTAAAAATCCGCCCGCTGATGGTAAATTCTTCTTTTGTTTCATCAATTGTTGCTATCTTTTCATAGCCAGGAATCGTTTTGGCAATCAATTGCCTCACGTACTTGGTGTCTTGAAGCTGGCGCCAATCTACCGGATAAGTGCCGTGAATTCGGCTCGCCAATTCTGTCAAAAAATAAACTTCTGGAATTAAATCAGAATCTTTGAGATGAGTTTCGCCCTCATCATTTAAACGCACAAAATTATTACCAGATTCCACCGTTGTTTTGTAGGGATTTTCAAAGCGATTTAGCACCGGCAGCACAATTGTATTGTGTTTTGCCAATCCGCTAAAGTGTCCCAAGTTTGGTTTAGTGGCGAGGTAAATAATGGTTTCAATTTTGCCTAAAGCGCGTTTTGCCTCAGTTGAATCTGGATTTGCCCCGTACAAGTTGCCGCCCAGACAGATTAGCGTATCGACTTTGCCTGCATCTGCTGCTTCAATGAGCTATCGAGTATTGTAACCCTTAACAGCGCTCAGGGGACGGCCCAACAACTGTTCGAGAGTGTGTTGGATTTCTTTTTTTAGCTCCACAGTCACGCCCATAGAGCCGAATCCTTGGACATTTGAGTGTCCTCTGACCGGCATTAATCCAGCCCCTTCTTTGCCAAGATTTCCCGTCATCAAAGCAGTGTTGGCGAGGCTGAAAACATTATCTACACCGTTACCGTGTTGAGTAATTCCCATCGCCCAACCGAATACAACCCGTTTTGAACTGCCGATAAGTGTGGCTGCCGCCTCAATTTCTGCCTGGGAAACTCCGCAGGTTTTAGTAATAGTTTCCCAGTCAGTTTCGCGGGCGTGCTGCACTACTGCTTCCCAGCCTTCTGTGTGGGCTTGCAAATATGCTTCGTCCAGCAATCCTTGTTCGATTACAGATTTTTGAATGCCGACAAATAGGGCTGTATCGCTGCCGGGAATTGGTTGCAAATAGAGCGAGGAAATATCGGAACCGGGGATGAGCGACTTGACGGGAAATGCCGGAGAACCAAACTTGACTAACCCGATTTCCATCACCGGATTGATCACAATTATTTTACCGCCTTTGTCGCGAATTTTAATCAACTCGTTCATCAAGCGGGGATGATTGTAAGAAGAATTAGCGCCCGCGAGCACAACGCAATCTGCTTGCTTCAAGTTTTCTAGACTTACTACGGAGGTGCGGGTGCCGAACATTTCGTTTAACCCGGTTGTTGAGGGAGCGTGGCAGAGATCCGAACAATCTGCTAAGTTGTTAGAACCCATCGCACGCATCATCAATTGCAGCAGAAAAGCCGCCTCGTTGGAAGAGCGGCCAGAACTGTAAGATGCCACTCTTTCGGGGGTTTTGCGAAACGCATCGGCGGCAATATCATAAACTTCTTGCCAAGAAATGCGATCGTAATGCGATGTTCCAGCCCGCAAAATCATCGGAAAACTCAACCTTCCCAGCCTGTCACATTCCATTGAAGTTAACTGCTGAAGTTGGGAAATACTCTGCTGTTTAAATACTTGAGTTGAGATAGCCGGCTTAATTTCAGCGGAGATTGCTTCGACGCTTTTCATACACCGCTGAAGTTTTTCGCCATCTTCATTCGTAAAGCCTCCTTTCTGCCCGCCAGTGCCCCAAGAACAGGACAAACAAGCACTTTTGTGCAGCAAAGTTTTCCAAAGTTTCGGGCCTTCCGGTGACAAAGTATGTTCTGCCCAAAACTCAATTACGGGCAAACCGCCACCGATGTCTGGCGTTTCCTCATTTTTCTCGCTGAATGGCGGAACGGGTTGGATATTTTGGGAGTTGGTGTCCATGCGGTTTACCTTTTGTTTGAACTGCGAGTTGATGTGCAGCTAAGTTTATCAGTCTAATCTACCGCAAATTTACAGCACAAAAAATTAGTCAATAGATAGATGTTTTAATGTAAATTTAACTCCAGGTTCGTAGTGAGGACTTCAGTCCTTCTTCCTCCAGGTTCGTAGTGAGGACTTCAGTCCTTCTTCATCCCAAAAAAAAGGACTAAAGTCCTCACTACAAACCTGGTTTATTTAATTTTATTTTACAAACCTGGTTTACTTCCTCTTATTTAACGCCTGCTTGCCAAACCCAAGACAAAGCATTCGATCGCCCTCAGCGACATTTGGGTCATTCTGCAAATAATCTCCCACCCACTCGCAACTCCTAGCCATAATCTTATTCAGTTCCAGATTCTCCAAAGGCCATAGAATTACATTCCGATCCCTGCTAGCAAAAGCCAAAGTTTTGCTATCAGAACTAAAACTAACACTCAACACCCGATCGCTAGATTCCAAAGTTTTAGATAGCAGCGCCTTCTTGCCATCAAAATTCCACAGCTTAACAGTATTTCCCGCACTCGCCGCCGCAATCAACTTGCCATCTGGACTGAAACTCACGCTTTCCACAGTATCACTATAGTCGAGTTTTTCCGTTAAATTTGCCACCTTGCCATCAAACCCCCATAAATAAACTTTTTTGTCAGCACAAGCAGCAGCAATAGTCTTACCATCTGGACTGAAACTCACATCTTTTACGCTATCTCCGTGGTCAATAGTTTTTATAATTTTCGCCGACGAACCGTTAAATTGCCAGAGGTAAACTCTCTTTTCTCCAGTTATTTCAACAGCAGTTTTCTTGCCACTTTCCTTGTTGTCAGCAGCAGTAGCAGTCGCAATAGTTTTCCCGTCTGGACTGAAACTCACGCTAATTACAGGATTGCTGTGATCCAGTTTTGCCAGCAATGTTGCTTTAGAACCATTCCAGCGCCAGAGGTACAATTTGCGATCGGCACTTGCAGCAGCAATAGTCTTGCCATCTGGACTAAAACTCACGCTTCTAACAACATCGCTATGGTTCAGAGTATCTAATAGCTTTCCATCTAAACTCCAGACTTTCACCGTTTGGTCATTGCTGGCAGAAGCAACAGTTTTATTGTCAGGCGAAATATTCACCCAAGTAACAGAATCCTTGTGACCTACTAAGGTTTTGAATAAACTGCCATCAGGACGCCAAAGTCTCACGGTTTTGTCCGCGCTAGCAGAAGCAATTATTTTGCCATCCGCACTAAAACTAACTTTGTAAACCCAGTCTCCATGTCCCGATAAAATCTTATTCAACGGAGTGCTATTCGGATTCCAAATTTTTACCATTTTGTCTTTGCTTGCGGAAGCAATAGTGCCATCTGGACTGAAATTTACGGCTCTCACATCATCTTGATGTCCTCGAAAAGTGTTCAGCAAAGTGCCGCTGCGACTCCAAACTTTTACCGTATCATCTGCACTGCCGGTGACAATTTTTTCACCGTCGCGACTGAAATTCGCGCTGACAACTTCATCGTTGTGTCCTTTCAGAGTTCTGATTTCCTCACCGTTTCGGTTCCAAATTTTGGCTGTGGTGTCGGCACTGGCTGAGACGAGTTCTTGACTGTTTGGACTGAACTTAACGCTGTAAACAATGTCAGAATGTTTGGTTAATGTTTTGGGATTAATTTGAAATTTCTGGGTTTTACCTTGTCGGTTCCAAAGTTTAACAGTTTTGTCAGCACTTGCTGAGGCTATTGTTTTGCCGTCGGGGCTGAAACTGACGCCCAGCACCCAGTCTTTGTGTCCGGTTAAGGTTTGCAGCAATTTTTTATCTGTCAGGTTCCAGATTTTGATGGTGTTGTCATGACTCGCGGAAGCTAGGGTTTTGCCATCTGGACTGAAACTGACGCTGGTAACACTATCGGTATGGCTGGATAAAGTGGCGATCGCACTTTTGTCATTATCCACTTGCCAAATTCTAATTGTGCGATCGGCAGAACCAGTAGCGATCGTTTTCCCATCCGGGCTAAAACTAACACTCGTCACAATATCGGCGTGCTTAAAAGTCTTTAATAGCTTACCTTCTTTGCTCCACAACTTAACAGTTTTATCAGCACTAGCCGAAGCAACTGAATTGCCATCTGGACTCACAGCCACATCCAAAACCGACTTGTCATGCTGCTCGAAACGATTGCGTTCTTGCACCCCAGAAACTGCTTGTCTGAGTCTCTCAGCAATTTGATTTCTAGTATCCACAGGTAGCGCTTTACTTTTCAAAGAATCGCGACCGATTTTGATACTATTTCCCAACACTCCCAACTGATTTTTTTCATTAGAAAGCACCAAAGCTTCCGACGCCGAATTTAGGGCATCAGTCCGACTTTTTTCGGCTTCTTGGCGCGCGGTTTCTGCTAATTTAGCCTGCTCAAACCCCATCCACGAAACACCTCCGAGTACCAGCAATCCTAGAATCGCCGCCCGCAATTGCCATCTCCGATTTTGGTAAAGTTGAGCTTCTGCTTCATGCTGTTTGTCTCTGGCTTGACGCTGTTTGTCTCTAGATTCCGACAGCAAAGCATCTAGCTCTCTGTCTTTACGAATTTGCTCAATTTCATCTCGGTTAATTTGGTTTTGCTTTCGTAGTTCGTCAAATTCTGCCTTTTTATCTGATTCCTGTTGCTGGCGAATGAAGCTAACTAGATAGTCGTGAACGAGCTGATAAAGCTCTGCCGGTAGTTCCGTCCATCGAAAAACTAAACCAGATTTTACTAATAGTTCTAAGACTAAATCTAACTGATCTGATTCTGCAAATGTCGCTAAATCCGAGGCTAATTCAGCGCGGGTTTTTAGGGGACGGATATCATTTTCATCTGTCAGGTAGTACAAGATTCTGCGCGCCGCCACTTCATTTTCTGGGCCACAATCTTTGATGACTTCTTCGAGAAATCTTTCCACTAATTTGTGTTGCGGATTGTTGCCAAGCTCCTGATATTGAGTTAAAGTTCTAATATCCTCTTGTTGCAGTTGATCGCCGACGAGTTGTAGTTCGATCGGGCGGACTTCTCCCAATTCTCCAGCTAAATCTTTGACTAATTCTTCGATCAGCTCAGGTTCTAGGTAAAACTGCGATCGTTCAGTTAAGGTGCGAATTACCGATCGCGCATCCTCCATCGAAAAATTTCCCAAATAAAACAAAATATCTTTGCTGAGAATGTCCGCTAAAATATCATTGTTGATGAATTCTGTAGGGTTTTTGGGTCTGGAAAATTCCAGCAAATAGTGCAGATAATCTTCCCGCAAAGACAGGACGACTTTTAAATATTTGATTTTCAAGCATTCCCGCAAAAAATCAAAAAATATCTGCCTTTCTACTGGCTCTTTCCACACGAAAAAGAATTCTTCAAATTGGTCAAATACTAGAACAGTCATGAGATGTTCTGAATTTGTTTGCAACTCGTGGATAATTTTTCCGTATTCGATCGCCTGTTTTGCTACGATTACTTCTACAGGCTGTGACTGCTCAATATCCCGATCTTTCTCTAATTCACCATGATTAAATTCCGAGATCGGACTTCCATTCACTGCGCCTGCTGCTTCAGAAATTTCGAGGTCGAATATTTCAGCTTTTCCAGCAGATAACTGTCTGGTCAATTCCCTGGGCCAGTTGTTATAAACTTGCAGCACTACAGGCAAAACAGTCCGCATTTCAATCTTTTTTTGTTTGAGAGCCGGCACTAATCCCCCGGTGAAAATTGAACTTTTTCCAACTCCAGATTGACCGTAAATTACTGTCAGTTTGTCTGGGGTATTGTTCATCCTATAAATCAATCGATTGAGGTCTTGTTCTCGACCGGAAGCAGTAATTTCGTCAGCAATAGTAGCAGCGGTGGCAACAGTTTCGGCGGGATTAATCGCTTCTCTGTGTGGCTGCAACTTTCCGGCTCCCATAAAAGCTCGGAACCGATACGTATGTTCCACAGATCGATAATCTTGCTTAATTTGAAATGCTGCGAGATACTCTCCACGCTGAAAATAGACTCCTCGCAAAACTTCTAAAACGCGCAAATACAATTGCGGGTTGTAACAAGGTTCGGTTTCCGAGCGAGCCAGTTCTAAATTTGCGATCGCCTCTTCCATCTCACCCAACCCGGTCTCGGCCTCTGCTAAAATCAACAGATACAAGCCCTGATGCTGCGACTTGACAGCCGTTCCATGTGTCGCTTCTAAATTCGAGTTGAGAACCTCCAGAGCGACCAAAGCCCATTCTTTCGCCCCTTGCCAGTTCTTCTGCTCTAAGGCTACTCTAGCCAAAAAGCCATAATCTTGAGCCAAATTAACTGCTGAATTATCCATATTTTCATGTAATCTCCGAGCTTTAATAGCTAAATTCCAGAGTGCATCCCACTCTTCTAAATACTGCAATACTTCGCCTAGTTGATTGATAAATATACCAACGACATCCGACTGTCCGGCGCGTTCTAAAACATCAATACATTGCTGAAAATAATTCTTAGCTTCCGTCCATAAAGGACGGTTGTTGCTGCGGTTTCGTTCTGCTTGGAAGCGGTAGCAAAGGCCAATGTCAAATAGCAGAATCCCCTCTAACACTGGTGCAGGATGAACTGTCAATAACAAATCGCTAACTTTTGTTTCTTCCTCAATAAATGCTACTCGATTTTGCCAAAAATCGAGACTTTTTTGATATAAGTTAATCGCTTCAGGTATGCGGTGACAAGCATATTCGTGTCTGGCGCGAATAAATTGCAAACTCGCTTCAATAGCTGGTTCTAAGGTGATGTTGCAAGTTTGCAAGTCTTGGCTAGCGGACTCTAATTCAGTCAAAGAATTGGCTCCGAGAATGGCAGAATTAGTTAAACGCCAATTGCCGCTTTCTAAAATGTGGGAGAAAATGCGATCGGCACTTTTACCCAAAAAATCCACCAACTCGTCTGGGCCGAGCACAAATTCAACTGTTGTCGTCCAAGTCTCGATATCTGTGACTAACCGAATCAGTTTTTTTAAGATTTTGTCTGTCACCCACAGCACCACCGGGAAGGGAAAATTATTGCGAAATTCTTCCCTCACATAGTTGGTAGAAGTCAAAAGGCGATCGATCGCACTTACCGATTCCAATCCAAACACCATTAAAGCTTGGGGCTGGCTGTCGGCCAGTTCAGTTTCTATTGTCGTGTAAAGAGTTTTAACAGATGCTGGGAGGACAAGTTCTCGAATCTCAATCCCAGACTCCTCGCGCAATTGCCGTACAGTTTCCTCTCGCATCGCACTGTAATTGCACCTGACCAAAATCAGCGAAAATTGCCCCTGAGACATCGAGAGAGTCCGGGAGAGAGTGTGCAGCGAACTTTTGTTTTGCTCTGCTGCGGTGTCTTGGTGGCAGTGCGAATTAATCATAATTAATATTTGAAAGTCTTCTCAGAATAGATGCTGTAGAAAGAAGTTCGGCAACGAGCAATGTACGGGATGTAACGGATAGTTATTGTCTGGTGAGAGAGCGGGCTGGGCGACCACTTACGGTTAGTTAGTAACCTCAGAAACCCGGTTTTTTTGTATATTTCTCGTTAAGCTATCGCGCATTTAAATTGCATATTCGGTACGGCGTCGAAGCCCATACCACAAGAGTTTGATTATTTTTCGACATACGATTTAAATGCAAAACAGCTTACTCAACCCAAAATTCGTAGAAACCTGGTTTCTCGCCCCCCATGCGTAAGCGCTGAAACTATCCGATTGTTTTGTTAGATTTAATTAAAGCATACCCGAAAAAATACATACTCTGTTATTAGCATAATTCCCGGAAAGTCAACCGATTTCACTGAAATGTCGATCGCACAAACCGCACAAACCGCACAAATCCGACTCAGTTATTCACAAATCCCCGAAATCCGGCATTCCCTGGTTGACTGACCCCTCGCCGCACTGAGATAAACTACGGCCGGTGGCTCTTCAATTACAGGTTGAAAATTTTCGGTCATAAACTTATCAATCTCCTTATCTAAATTAGCTGAAAATTGAGGTTCATCCCAATTCTCGCTTTCTTCAATGGTGATTGTTGTTGAGCCTGGAACCTCAAAATTAAGTTCATCGCCCAAATCCGAAACTTTCTTAATTGGATCTATTTGCTGACCAGTATCAGCGGCAAAAGCTTGGGTTGTATTTGCCATTAGTACGATCGGCAGTGCTACCATTGCACTTATCGTTTGTTGTGCCCTAATTTTCCTCATGCTTTCCTCCTCGTATAAACTAAATTTTTGTTTGTTTTTCTACAAAGCATAACCCGATCTTTGACATTTGCTGGAAAGTTTGCTTGAGGGGGTGTATCCGATTAACGGTTCCCACTTCTCTTTACTACGTGAAAACTCTTAAACAGTCCGGTTTTTTAGTTAAGTAATTACCGATCTTTTACGAGTGTCAATCTCCGACTCAAAGCAAAGTGGGTGAGAAGTATGCGCGTGCGTGGCTATCCCGATCGTAAATCGCACACCAATAATATTAAGACCCAAAAATGATCTAAGCTGTCGCACATTTAAATTGTATATTCAGGGCGGGCTGGACACCCCACAAGAGTTTGATTTTTTTTAATATGCAATTTAAATGCAAAAAAGCTTAAGCTGCTCCAAGTAGTGGTAAGGTGTTGCGCATTTAAATTGGAAATTCGGGACGGGCTAGAAGCCCATCCCACAAGAGTTTTATTGATTTTTGACACACAATTTAAATGTAGAACAGCTTAAGGTGCAACTATCATCACCCTACCGATAGACTTTTTACACGAACCAGAACCGCCAGCAAACTTACTGAGGTTCTTACTTAGTCAAGCCATGTTCGAGAGCAAAGCGAACCAACTCAGTACGGCTGTTAGTACCCGTTTTGCTAAACAAACGGCTGACGTACTTTTCCACATTCCGCACGCTAGTTTCCAAGCGACGAGCAATTTCCTTATTCATCAAACCTTGAGCCACCAAATCCAAGACACTTTGTTCTCGGGGAGTCAAATCAATTTTAATCAGCGAAGCACTTTGGACGATCGAACTCCGCCCGCTCAGCAAAGACTCAATTCTCGCCATTTGGCTTGCTAAAGCAGCAATATCGGGAGTTTCAGTATTTTCGCTTGTCTGCTTAGCAGCCGCGCGGCGCGCCAGCAAATTGGTGACAATTGCTACCAATTCATCGGGATCGAAGGGCTTAGAAAGATAAGCATCGCAGCCAGCTTGATAGCCTTGAATACGATCGCTCGTCATCCCCTTAGCAGTCAAAAACACAACCGGCAAAGCCTTGTAGCGAGGATCTTCCCGCACTTGCTTCAGAAACTGATAACCGTCCACCTGCGGCATCATAATATCTGAAATCACCAAATCAGGATTGGATTGCTGCAATAGTTCCCAGCCATCCCGAGCATTACTCGCAACCTCAACCGTAAAGTCGCTGTCTTCCAAATAAGCTTGTACTGCTTCCCGCAAGCCCGGTTCATCATCTACCAATAATAATCGTGCTAACATATCTATTACCCTTACGCTTTACCAGTATTATCTTTTAATTTACCTGAATTTAACTACTTTTTTCCTCCATCTATAGAAGCAAGTCAAAAAATTGCGATCAAACTCTTGAGTTTTGAGTTTTGTTTTGAGCAAATAGACAAAATTTAAAAAATAGTTAGGACGGGCTCTCCGGCCCATCCCACAACAATCATTTTTTCTTATGGGGCGATGCTCCTAGCCCGCCCCTAAATTTGATGAAAAGGACTTTTACAATCTTGTCTATTTTTGAACCATTCCGACTTAAACTTTTGATCGATCGGTCAAAATTTCATAGCCAGTGTCCGTCACCAAAACGGTATGCTCAAACTGAGCGGACATCGCATTATCAACCGTGACAGCAGTCCACTTGTCAGAAAGTGTCCGAGTATATTTAGAACCAGCATTCAGAATCGGTTCGATCGCCAATGTCATACCCGATCGCAATTTCACATTCGGCATTTCCCGGGTGCGGAAATTGAAAACCGACGGTTCCTCGTGCAAATTGCGCCCGACACCGTGGCCTGTAAACTCCTCAACAATGCTAAAACCGTTGCTTTTGACATGATCCTCGATCGCACCAGCCAGATCCAACAAATAAGCTCCAGCCTTCACTTGTTCGATACCTTTATAGAGAGCTTCTTCTGCTACCCTAATTAATTTTGCAGATTCCGGTGTCACTTCCACAACTGCGATCGTGATGCAAGAATCGCCGTGAAAACCTTGGTAATATGCTCCCGTATCTACTTTCAGAACATCTCCGGCGCGAATTACCTTTTTGGCGCTGGGGATGCCATGAACAACTTCGTTATTAATACTAGAGCAAATCGATCCCGTGAAACCGTGATAACCTTTAAAACTAGGAGTTGCGCCCATTTCGCGGATGCGTCTTTCGGCATAAGTATCCAAATCAGCAGTAGTCATTCCCGGTTTCACCAGTTGGGAAATTTCTTTCAGTACCGTGGCAACGATTTTCGCTGCTTGTCGCATAATTTCGATTTCGCGTTCCGACTTAATTTCAATGCCTCGACGCTGTTTTGTGACTTGGGGTTGTTTAGTTGGCGCAGAAAGCAGACTGCTAAAAATATTCATGTATTAATTGTCAGGTAATTTTGTACTTTGACGGCAGGTAGAAGCAAAAAACGGCAGATATCCGACTTTTTGGGAAAAAATGGGTGTCTTGTTCCGAACTGTCGATCGCTAGTCCTTTAGTAAGCTTAATATTTTTTGCGAAAATCGGCACAGGATCGGGGAGTGGGAGAGGGGGAGAAGGGATTTGTAGGGGCGGTGCCAAGAGTTCCGGCCCCGAGTAGGCGTTGGTGTCAACAAACACGTTATACCCAAAGTCCGGCAGGGACTTAAGTCCTATGCAAGAGGAGGGCGGGTTTTGCCTTCATAAACTGCCTGCTAGCATAGATATCGGCCGGCACCCGCCCCTTGTATCTTAAAAGAGACAGGTGAGAGAACCACAGACCGCAGGCAAGAGAACCGCAGACACGGTTGTAATCGAACCGCAGACACGGTAGACACGGTTGTGAGAGAACCGTAGATCGCAGGCAAGAGAACCGAAACGGGAGTAAACATCAAGAAACCATTAAAGTTTCTTCCTTAAGGTACACGTGACAGTACAAAGTGTTGTGATCGGACATCAGAAATTGGTGAAGTTGGCCCGCCCCTTAGACGCTTGACAAGTCTGTTGCGTATAAGCTCCCATTACTGATGACAGGCGCACTCAAAGCACAGGCGGTATCTTAGGCGCTCGTTTTCACGGGACAGCCTGCATTTATAAGGTTAGTTACATTGCCTGTCATGTTCTTTCATAGATCGTAGTACATTGGGAGCAAACAATGACACCCACATTTTTAGGCATAGACATCAGTAAAAAAGACTTTCATGTCGTTTTACTGAAAGAAGAACGTGGCTCAAAACCAAAAAAGTTCACTAATAATACCGCAGGGTTTGAGAGCTTAAATCAGTGGCTCAAAAAACTAGGTGTTGAAGAACTTCATGCGAGCACATGGAAGCCACCAGCATTTACGGAGATGCCCTAGCTGAATTTCTGTATGAAGCAGGCTACCAGGTGAGTGTGGTTAATCCGGCTCGGATTAAAGGGTTTGCTAAAAGCGAACTTTTGCGTACTCAAACTGACTCTGTAGATGCAGCATTGATTGCTCGTTTTTGTGCGGCAATTAAACCATCACTTTGGAAGCCGACCCCGCTCGAAGTTAAGGAATTACAAGCTTTACTGCGACGACTAGAATCTTTGACTCTTATGTATCAACAGTCAGAGAATCGTTTAGAAACAGCTACAGCAACTGTGGCTAAACTTACGAAAGCTCATTGGTCATATATCAAAGAACAACAAGCAGAAATCAAAAAAATGATTAGCGATCATTTTGACCAACATCCACATTTAAAACAGCAGCGTGAGCTCTTGACTTCGATTCCGGGAATTGGAGAACAGACGGCTGCTGTATTGTTAGCTGAAGTTGGTCGGATTGAAGATTACAAGAATGCCCGCCAATTAGCCGCTTATGCAGGTTTAACGAGAGTGTGAGCGTAGTTCAGGAACTTCTGTGCGTGGCAAAACTCGTTTGTCTTGTACAGGAAATGTCCGACGAAAAAAGGC
>JAJAYT010000090.1 GCA_026786085.1 Microcoleus sp. CAN_BIN18
ATCTAGCACACCAGACGAGGGCGATCGTTTTTTTACCATTTCGCCAGATATACTGTGCATTGTTGGTTTCGACGGTTATTTCAAACGCATCAACCCAGCCGCCGAAAAAATTCTCGGCTATTCCCCAGCCGAAATCGTTGGCCAACACTTCATTGAATTTGTGCATCCAGACGATCGCGAAAGCACCTTAAAAGAAGCCGAAAGTGTTGCTGCTGGCAATCCTACCATTTCGTTTGAAAATCGGTGGCAGTGTGCAGATGGTTCTTACAAATGGCTGGTGTGGAATGTTCGTGCTTTCGAGGAGGAAGAATTGCTCTATGGTATTGGCAGGGAAATTACCGATCGCAAAAAAGCCGAACAAGCTTTAGCAGCACAATTAAAACTTTCTATATTAACAGCAGATATCGGAATTGCTCTGACTCAAAACCACACTTTGTCTACAACTTTGCAAAGTTGCTGCGATGCAATTGTCCGTCATTTGAATGCTGCTTTTGCTAGGATTTGGACGCTAAATGAACAGGAAAATGTATTGGATCTGCAAGCCAGTTCGGGGATGTACACTCATATTAACGGTGCTCACAGTCGCATTCCTGTCTGCCAGTTTAAGATTGGTTTAATAGCTAAAGAACGACAACCCCACTTGACTAATGATGTTCTAGAAGATCCTCGTGTCAGCGATCGAGAATGGGCGGCGCGAGAGGGAATGGTAGCTTTTGCCGGATATCCACTAATCGTGGACGATCGGTTGCTGGGAGTAATCGCGATGTTTGTTCGGCACGAGTTAAACGAATCAACGCTAATTGCTTTGGCATCGATAGTGGATGCGATCGCCCTGGGAATTAAGCGCAAACAAACAGAAGTTGCTCTCGCCGCCCAAAAGCAAACTTTGCGGGGAATTATTGACAATGCTCCAATTTGGGTATGGATGACAGATCGTAGCGGGCGGATGTTATTAGTCAACAAAACTTTCTCTGAAGATGTGGCTATTCCCGAATCAAGATTTTTAGCAGCATCTGACTATTCCGAAGTTTTGGGAGGGGAAGCATCTGCTAACTGTATGGCATCTGACGTGCAAGCCTGGAGCCAAGATACTCCCTGTCATTCTGAAGAAATTCTGCAATTTGCTGACGGTGAATATCACAATTTGGAGACAATAAAAGTTCAGGTAAAAGATGATTGGGGCAGGGCGATCGGCTTAATCGGTTTGGGTTTCGATGTGACTGAACAAAAAGAATCTCAGAGAAGATTGCAAGACTCCGAAGCGCGATTCCGCAAATTAGCTGAGCAGGAAGCGCTCCTGAATCAACTAGCTAGCAATATCCGCGCTTCTCTCGATTTAGATACTATTTTAGCAACAACTGTGCAGCAGATTCGCGAGTTATTGCAACTCGATCGTTGTGAATTTATTTGGTATCAGCCAGAGGCTTCGCCGCCTGTTTGGAATATCACATACGAGGCAAAAAATGCTGATTTGCCATCACTTTTAGGTTTATATCCTACCGATGCGACTGCTTCTAATACTGAACGAATCGCCAATTTGAAAATAATTCGGATCGATGATTTTGAGAATGTTACCGATCCGGTAGAACGGAATTTTTTCATGTCTTTAGGATTAAGTTCTCTGCTGAACATTCCCCTTCAAACACAGTCCGGTCAAATCGGTCTAATTTCCTGCAATACTTGTGGCGCAGTGCGACACTGGAGTGACGAGGAAGTGGAACTCTTGGTAGCAGTAGGGAATCAATTAACTATTGCGATCAATCAAGCCGAACTCTACACTCAAAGCGTCAATTCAGCCCGGATAGCGCAAGAACAAACTAAACAGCTAGAATTGGCTCTCTGCAAGCTTCAGCAACCTCAAACCCAGCTCATTCAAGCCGAAAAAATGTCGAGTCTCGGTCAGATGGTAGCAGGAATTGCCCACGAAATCAATAACCCAGTCAGCTTTATTTTTGGCAATCTAACCTACACAGAAGAATACATCGGAAACCTAATAAAACTGCTGCAAATGTATCGAGATGAATACCCAAAACCTTCTCAACCTATTCAGGAGGAAATAGAGGCTTTAGAGCTAGATTTTTTGCTAGACGACTTGCCAAAAATGCTGTCTTCGATGCAGGTGGGAGCAACTCGTATCCGGGATATCGTGCGGAGTTTGCGGAATTTCTCTCGTCTCGATGAATCTGACATGAAATATGTTAATATTCACGAAGGCCTCGACAGCACATTAATGATTTTAGAACACCGTCTGAAAGTTCAGGCAAATCGCGCTGCAATTCAAGTTATTAAAGAATACGGAGAATTGCCGCAGGTGGAGTGCTACGCCGGACTGTTGAATCAGGTGTTTATGAATATTATCGCTAATGCGATCGACGTTTTACAAGAACCACTCCCAAATCCGGGAATGATCCGCATTCGTACAGAGATGGAAGGTGACTGTGTTGCGATCGGGATTTCTGACAATGGTACGGGGATGACAGATCAAGTCAAGCAGCGGATATTTGACCCATTCTATACTACAAAGGCGATCGGTTCGGGAACAGGAATGGGTTTGGCAATTTCCCATTCAATTATTGTCGAAAAACATCAAGGTGAAATTAAATGTTTATCGGTGGTGGGGAAAGGCACTGAATTTATGATTAGGATTCCAATTGTTAGTCATTAGTTCTGTGTTATGTGTTATGTGTTATTGGTTATTGGTTATTGGTTCTTAGGAACGAAAATTTAATAACTTACACAAGTAGTTGTAGGGTGCGCAATGCGCACCGATTGACTAAAGCACAATGCGCACAGGTTGATCTGACCGACGGAAGTGCGCCAAAAAATGAACCGGTGCGCAGTGCACACCCTACCAATTACCAATTACCAATTACCTGACATAACTCACCTAAATCAGAAGGGCTATATTACAAATTCATCGGCCCCAAATACTTAGTTAAATAAGGAGAAAAAACCTCATAAATCAGCGTCAATGGCTTACCATGATGCCAAAACAAATAGTGTCGCCCCCAAAAAGGCCCCGGCTGTTCAAAGGCTGCTTCCAAAGCGGCAGAATTACCCAAATAAATACCTTGCACATCCCGATACAATTCAGTCCGCAGTCGTGCTAAACTTGCCCAGATTGGCAAAGATTTATTTTGCAAATATTCATCTACGTGACTCGCTTCCCACCAAGAAGCTGCATAGGCCAAACGCTGTCCAGAAGCAGTCCGCAGCCAAACTTGTCGGCGCAGGTGCGGCCCTGGAAGCACGACAATCTGTTCCGGCGCGCCGTCTGCATCTGCACCCACTAAGGACATATCTATTACGTCAACTTCTGTAGGTTCCCTCGTCAACAGTTGCAGGTGACGGGTGGGGGAACCGTCGCCTAGGAGCAGTATTTGCCATGCTGGTGCTAGCTTGCTGTGGGGTAAACCCTTTTGTACTGCGTCTTCTGCTCCTTGCCATAGGGGGTTGAGAGCGTGCCAGGTGAGGCTGTTTTTGGGTGTGAATGTTGCAGTCAAGGGTCTTTACAAAACTTAATTTTTTGTGATCATAACGCTTCTGCACTCTAAAATCTACAATCTAAAGTCGATTCGGGATTTTTATTCTTTCTTCTTCCTGAAGTGGTTCCTTCTTGCTTCTTGCTTCTTGCTTCTTGCTTCTTGCTTCTTGCTTCTTGCTTCTTGCTTCTTGCTTCTTGCTTCTTCCTTCCTTCTTCCTTCCTTCTTGCTTCTTGCTTCTTCCTTCCTTCTTCCTTCTTCCTTCTTCCTTCTTCCTTCTTCCTTCTTCCTTCTGCTATATGTTAAGAGTAACTGAAATAAAACTTCCTCTCGATCATCCCGTAGATGCGATCGCGACTGCCATTCTGAAAAAGCTGCAAATTCTCCCAGAAGAATTGCTCGGCTATTCCATCTTCAAGCGCAGCTATGATGCTCGCAAAAAAGCAGAAATCCTGCTTGTCTATATTCTGGATGTGGAGACAACACAGGAAAAGCAAATTCTGGCGCGCCTCAAAAAAGACCCTCATGTCATCGCAACGCCAGACATGAGTTATCGCTATGTAGCCGAAGCTCCCAGAAATTTGACGATTCAGCCCATTGTGATTGGCACAGGGCCTTGTGGGATGTTTGCAGGGCTGATGCTAGCACAAATGGGATTTCGCCCTATCTTGTTAGAACGTGGTAAAGCAGTGCGCGATCGCACAGTTGATACTTTTGGATTTTGGAAGAAAAAAGCAGAATTTAACCCAGAATCAAACGCCCAGTTTGGGGAAGGAGGCGCGGGTACTTTTTCTGATGGGAAACTCTACAGCCAAGTTAAAGACACTCAACATTATGGACGCAAGGTGTTGACGGAACTTGTGAATGCGGGTGCTTCACCGGAAATTTTATATATCAATAAACCGCATATTGGCACTTTTAAACTGGTGGGAATTGTCCAAAGTATCCGCGCCCAAATTGAATCTTTGGGTGGTGAAATTCGGTTTCAAAGTCGTGTGGAAGATATTCAGATCGAAAATGGCAAAGTGCAGGGAGTTACCCTCGCCAGTGGAGAATATATTGCTAGTAATCATATAGTTCTGGCGGTGGGACATAGCGCCCGCGATACTTTTGAAATGTTGTTTTCGCGCGGGGTTTACATCGAGGCTAAACCGTTTTCCATTGGTTTTCGGGTGGAACATCCCCAAAGTACGATCGATCGCTGTCGTTTTGGCGATCGCCCCAGCCATAAGCTTTTGGGTGCCGCCGATTACAAACTGGTTCACCATTGCCAAAATGGTCGTTCTGTCTATAGTTTCTGTATGTGTCCCGGTGGATTGGTGGTGGCTGCGGCCTCAGAAGCAGGGCGACTTGTCACGAATGGGATGAGTCAATATTCTCGCAATGAACGCAATGCTAACAGCGGAATTGTGGTGGGTATCACGCCGGAAGATTATCCTGGTCATCCTTTGGCAGGAATTGAGTTTCAACGCCGCCTAGAAGAACGGGCATTTGAGTTAGGAGGTGGTACTTACAACGCGCCAGGACAGCTTGTAGGGGATTTTTTGGCGCATCGACCTTCGACGGTGTTAGGCGCTGTGCAACCGTCTTATACGCCTGGAGTTCGTTTGACTGATTTGAGTGAGAGTTTGCCGGATTATGCGATCGAGGCTATCCGCGAAGCACTTCCGGCTTTTGACAAACAGATTAAAGGATTTGCGATGGATGATGCGGTTTTGACTGGGGTGGAAACGCGCACTTCTTCACCGATTCGGATTAAACGCAAGGAGGATTATCAGAGTTTGAATACTGATGGCCTCTATCCGGCTGGGGAAGGTGCGGGATATGCCGGTGGTATTCTGTCGGCGGGGATTGATGGGATTAAGGTGGCGGAGGCTGTGGCTTTGAGTATTTTGCGAGAAAACCACAAAGTTTGAGCTGGGATTAACCAATTGCAAATTCGGTGTATTGTCGGACATCAGGTGCATGATAGGCTAGCACAATTTCCTGGGTGGGCACACCTCGTGCTACTAACTGATTGGCGATCGCCTCTTCGGTCCCGTCATGCTGCACCCAAATTTTCCCATCTTTAATATCTACATGAATTATACAGCCATAAATTCGAGTGCTACTGTTTTTCCAACCCACATGAACCAGTTGATAGCGATCGCTGATTAGATCGAAAATCGTTTCACTAGCAACTGGATCATGAGGCGATCGCCTCTGGGCCCGTTCAGTTAGCAACTCCTGAATATGTTGACGATACAAACTTACTTTATCCATTGAGAAATCTCCTTTTTTTCGGTATCGTAAACTAAAAGCGGAATTTGATTGCGTTCAATCACCATTTGAATAAATGAGTATTTGAAAAATTTTTTATAAATACCTAATGGAATTGCCAGGTAAAGAATTCTCTCTGGATCGTCAAATTCTAATGCAATCCGATAGTTAATAAATTGTCCCACTGCGGTATGAAATTCTGAAATCGTCGATGGTGCCAAAAACGTTTTGATTTCAACTGCAATTTTTTCATGATCCTTTGTAGCTGCTAATAACTGTTCTGCACCCAGATCGATATAAAAATCATCAAATGCCAGTTCGATATGATAACGGTCATCTGTAATTGTCCAACCCTGATTTTCGAGGGCAGTCTTGACGAGTTCGTGAAACTTATCTTTAGCTGGCATATCTATACTGTAGCTAAGCCCGATCGAACTTGAGTATCCGTATACTCCGGTGTCCAGCCAGTCGTAGTGGTAAAATACCGCACAGCTTTAACTTTTCGGGCTGCTGTCAAATAAAACCAGTGTTCCGTATTCGCCGGTACGTTGATAAATTCTTCGGGCTGTACTGTGACTTCTACTTGACTACCGTCTGGACGCACAAAACCGAAAATGCCCTCGCCTGCTACGATATAGCGCACTTCATCGTCAGCGTGAATGTGACACTTGTCGAATTTGGACAGCAAAGTGTCCAGGTTGGGAATGTCTGGGTGCAGTACAATTAAGTCTCGCGACTGATAGCCTGCGGTTTCCGAAAGTTGTCGAAAGTAGCCGTCGAGGGCTTGCAGAACTTGCTCTTTTTGATTATCGTCGATCGCATCGAGAGCCAGCAATTCCCGAATTTCTGGGTTGTCTCCCACAGGCCAACTGTTGAGTTGAATGTTTAAGGGAGCAAGTTCGCGGGTAATATCGCTCAGTTGAGTGTACGTTGTACCGTCTTCGAGTCGCAGGATAGCCATTTTTGCACGTTCCAATTGTTGAGTCAGGCGATACAGAGGCACTTTGCCAGATGTTTGTCGATCGCGCCTGCCGCTAAAAAACCATTTTAACTCTGATTTGCACAGGCTCTCCGGCCTGTTCCACAATTTGCACAGGCAAGATGCCTGTTCCACAAGAGTGCAATAGTGTCGCGATAAGATTGATAAGTCAGGTGCCAGCTAGTAACCACAGCTATTCGCTAAACACTGATATCATAAATGTAACTTTTGCAACAACTATGCCAACTTATACCGGAATTTCTAGCGAAGCTTTTCAGCATCCGCTCGATCGGCAAGCCGAAGCAGCATTACGCAGCGTACCTGGATTTGACTTAATTGCCAGCAAATTTGTCGAATTTGTCTACGAACGCCCCCAATTCGTTTACCTAATGGGAAATAGCATCCAAGTTGGGCCACGCCAATATGCCAGCATTTATCACATTTTTCGGGAATGCGTCCAGGCTTTAGATGTTTTCCCAGAACCCGGTTTGTTTGTCTCTCAAAATCCCTCAGTAAACAGCTATGCCCTGGGGAAAAACCAGCCCTATGTCGTATTAAATACTGGTCTTTTAGACTTATTGGACGAGGCAGAAATTAGAGTAGTGCTAGCTCACGAGTTGGGACACATTAAATGCGGTCATCCAACTTTAAATCAAATGGCGATGTGGGCAATGAACCTTGCTTCGACAATTGGCGAGATGACTTTTGGGCTGGGAAATATTGTCGGTAGTGGTTTAATTTTCGCTTTTTACGAGTGGCGGCGTAAGGCTGAATTGTCGGCGGATCGGGCGGCTTTGTTGGTGACAGATGATTTGAATAGTGTGATGAAAACGATGATGAAACTGGCGGGAGTTAGCAGTAAATATGCTGACCAATGTAGTTTGCAAGAATTTATCCGCCAGTCTGATAATTATCAAGAGCTCGATCGCGACAATCTCAACCAAGTGTATAAATTTTTACTTTACAACGGCGGGCAAGGCGCGATGCTGAGTCATCCGTTTCCAGTAGAACGTCTGCGGTATTTGCGAGATTGGGCAAGTTCGGAAGAATACCGCCAAATCAAGCTGGGGAACTATAAGCGGGCTGTGGCTGAGGGTGCGGTTGATGTGAAGTCCCAAGCGCCTAACAGCGAGACGGATGCTTTGCGGCGTCAGATTGAGGAATTGCAGCGGGAGATCGATCGGCAAAAATCACGCTGAAATGCTCGTTCTAATGCGTAGGGGCAATCCCCCGTGGTTTTGCCCTCTCTTCGATATTATTTTGGACATTTGGCGGATTGGCCCAAGCCAGAGACGTAAAAGGAAGGCAGGCAAGTTAGAGACTTACTCGCAACTCGCCTCCAATCTCAAAACTGTCCTCTCCTTTCTGAAATCGGTTTCTCAGAAGGTGTAGTTTAAATCAAGATAAGCTAATAACTCAACCGGGCTAGGAAAAAAAATGATTATTGATAAACCGATGAATACTCACAAACCAACTTCTAAATTTTTCGGTAATGTAGGCAAAGTTGCGATCGCGCTAACTGTTCTGGCTGCTGGCATGGTATTTACAAATCCTCCGAGAGACAAATACCTAACTTATGCTTCCGGCGTACTCGAAACCGAGTTTAAAAACACTGTGCGCAATGATTCTCGCGTACCCAAAGCTTTGAGTGGCGTTGCAGAGACTTTACTGACTTCGCAGCGGGACACGATCGAACGCTTACTCGACAATACAACCCAGCGTCAGAACTTAGGCGTTGTCAGCATTTACACAACTGAACTAGGCAAAAAAAGCTATCAAACCGTTGGAGCTTTTGGGAATTTTGTCACCCTGCCACCTAGTTCTAAAGATGCTCAAAAGTAGATTCAAATTAAGTTCAATTATCAAAACCGGGTTTTGGAGAAAGCCCGGTTTTTTATTGAAAATTCTATGTATAGCATTCGCCCGAAATGATATAATACCAATTTTCCAAACTAATGCAACAGTATATGTAGGGTGTGTCGCCATCGACAATCTCTAAAAAAGACTGAAAATCGGGGGGGCGACGCACCTTACACATTGGATGAACGAAACAACCCTCCGTTTCACTCCGCCCAACAATTTTATTGTTGCAACATTTTTTCTAAATGCTATAATGCTAAAATTGACACGATAAAACTTTATATTTGACAAATAAACAGATGGTAATGCAATTAAGTAAGGGCGAAAGATTTAATATCTCTAAAGAAGCGCCGGATCTCAAAAAAATGGCGATCGCCCTGGGTTGGCAGGTGACAGAGGCAGGACAAAGTTACGACATTGATGTTTCTGCATTTATGCTAGGTGCTGACGGCAAAATACCTAACGATCAATATTTTATTTTTTACAATAATCTGCAATCCTATGACAGTTCGGTACTGCAATCGATTCCAGACCAAAACAACCCAAGTCAAGAGAATAAGACTATTTACGGCATTATCTTAGAAAGAGTTAATCCTGAAATTGAGGAAATAACTTTTGTTGTAACTATTCATGAAGCACAAGAAGTTAATGCAAACTTTAGCAATATCAGAAATGGTTTTATCAAAATTTCTAATTTGGACAAGGGAAGCGAACTTCTTCGCTATGAATTAACAGAGAATTTTTCGCGAGAGACTGCTATAGAATTTGGTCGTTTGTACAGAAAGAATGGAGAGTGGAGATTTCAGGCGGTAGGACAAGGATATCAGGCAGGATTGCAGAGTTTTGTTGACAAGTATTGTACCTAAAATAGTAAATAATCTTGCTCCAATTATTAACTTCTTTCTACTATAGATGACAAAATGTGCTGGTAAGCATCGATGGTTTGTTGGGCGATCGCCTCCCAATTATAATACTTTTTGGCATAAGCTTGCGCGTTCAAGCCTCTGCGCTGGCGTTCCTGTGGATCGAGAAGTGCTGATTCGATCATAGAGGCGATCGCCCCTACTTCCAATGGCCCCACCCAACCAGCTTCTGCTTGCCGTATATCTTCGGAAATATGCACGCGATCGGAAATAGCCACAGGTACACCAGCAGCCATCGCTTCTGCTACAGCAATCCCAAAGTTTTCGTAATAAGAAGGCAATACAAATAAGTCCGCATTTGTCAATAGTTCATTTTTGCGATCGCCACTCACAAAGCCAGTTATTGTTGTATATTTTCCCAAGCTGGAATTCTGTATTTTCACTTTTATTCCTGTTTCATAATCAGCATCTTGAGGATTTGAGCCAGCTAAAATAAACTGAAACTCTATTCCCGATGCCAAAATACTTTCTAATGCTGGAATTAGCAAATCAAGTCCTTTTTTTGGTTCAATTCGCGACATAAATAATACGATCGGCACTTGAGATTCTCGCAATCTCTTAGGAAACAAACCTGCTGTCACCCCCAATGGAATCACCAAATCTTGTGGCAAAGGCATCTTGCCTGTGTCCCCCAAACCAAATCTTTCTGAGATTTTAGCTTCTTGTTTACTTGTGAAATGAATTGCCGCTGCGCCCGCCAAATTAGGCCGTTCTAAAAGTGCCGCATAAATCTGTTTTAACCGCTTTTTTTTCTGCAAGTCGGCGGGGTCAAGCATACCGCAGGGACGGATAATATAGGGCAAATTGTGCCCTCTGGCAATAGTAGCAGCGAGGGTAGTTACTGGTGAAAAAAGAGCATGAATGTGAGCGAGATCAAATTGCCTTGCATTGGCATTTAACCACTGTAATAACGAGAGTGAAAACTTATATCTACGGAAGGGAGAACAGTGGAAATAAATAATTTTATAGCCGTTTTGTTGTATTGGTTGATTTAGGGGAACATCTAAGGGAATTTGACCGATATCTCCATTAGAATCTGTGGTGATAATTGTGACATCAATGCCTTGGGAAGCGAGGGCGGCAGAAAGTCCCAGTACCATTTGACTCGGCCCGCCGTAGACGAGGGAAATTGAGGGGATAATTTGGAGAATTCGCATGATTAGCACTTTGTGTTAGTTGGGGTAGCTTGTTGTGTTATCATAGAAAAAATTGCAAAATTTGCAAGTTATACTCATTTAGGCGATCGGAGGCACGTTATGCTGATTGGATTCAGCGTCGGCAACTACAAATCTTTTAAAGAAACTGTCACTCTCAGCATGGTAGCTTCATCAATTACGGAAGAGGAAAAAGAGCTTGACGAAAATAATGTCTTTGAAATTAATCATAAATTAAACTTACTGAAAAGTGCTGCTATTTATGGAGCAAATGCCAGTGGCAAAAGCAACCTGATCGCTGCTATTAACTTTATGAAGTGGTTTGTCCTCAATTCATCCAAAGAAACGCAAGTTTCAGAGGCGATCGATATTGAAGCATTCAGGCTAAGCACGGAGACAGAAAAAGAGCCATCCTTCTTTGAAATCGTTTTTCTACTTGAAGGCAAAACTTTTAGGTACGGTTTTGAGGTAAACGCGCGGGAAGTTGTTTCTGAGTGGCTATTTCAAGCTGATGACAGTGAAGAACAAATGCTTTTTGAACGGGATTTTGACAATTATATATTAGATAATTTCCCAGAGGGACAAGGCATTAGCGATAAAACCCGAAGTAATGCTTTATTTCTTTCTGTTGTTGCACAATTTAATGGTAAAGTTTCTGGAAAAATTCTGCTGTGGTTCAGTAAAACTTTGCAATTGATATCAGGCTTGCAAGATACACAATACCGCAAGGAAACTTTAGAGTCTTTTGAGAATGAGAGCCACAGACATGATATTATTGAATTTATTAAAAAATTAGACTTAGGTATTACTGATATTCAAATCACAAATAAACCTCTACCTATTGTTTCCCAGAAAACCGCTATGTTCGGTTTCCCTTATTCAGAAATTAAACCAGCAGTGAAAACAGTTCACCGGAAATATGATGCTGAGGGGAAACAGAGTGCTATAGAATTATTTGATATCGACAAGCATGAGTCTGAGGGAACAAACAAATTGTTTGCATTAGTAGGGCTGCTTCTCGATACTTTAAGGACAGGAAAAATTTTATTCATAGATGAACTTGATGCCCGACTTCATCCGTTGATTACTCGCGAATTAATCTGCTTATTCAATTCTAACGAGACTAATCCGCACAACGCACAGCTTATATTTACGACACACGACACAAACTTGCTCAGCAGCAAAACTTTTCGTAAGGATCAAATATGGTTTACTGAAAAGGATAATAAGGGCGCTACTGATTTGTATTCTTTGGTAGAGTATAAAGTGGGAAAAGATGCCTCATTTGAGCGCGATTACATTATCGGTAAGTATGGCGCTATCCCTTTTATTGGTAATTTCAAAGAACTTCTAGGTGAACTTGATGCGTAAAAAAAGTGCGTCTAGAAGCAAGATTGATTACTACAATCGAAAAGATAGAAGTAGAAGATGGTTTTTAATAGTGTGTGAAGGCGAGAAAACAGAACCCAACTATTTTAGAAGTTTCCCGGTAGATACAAAGGTAATCAAACTTGATATCAAAGGAGAAGGTAAAAGTACGAAGAGTTTAGTTGAGAAAGCTATTGAGTTAAAAACTAACGCAGAATTTGATGAAAAAGATCGATTTTGGTGTGTATTCGATCGCGATAAAAACCATAAAAACCCTAATGATTCGCAAAATTTTAATTCAGCCATAACTCTTGCACGAAATAACGGTATTGATGTAGCTTATTCAAATGATGCTTTTGAATTGTGGTATTTGCTGCACTTTCATTTTTATAATACGGGAATTTCTCGCCAGGATTATCAAAATATGCTAACTAAGTTATTGAGACACGAATATAAGAAAAACAGCGAGACAATTTATGAGGAACTGAAAAGCAAACAGCATGATGCGATTCAACACGCAAAACGGCTTTTAATTGAATATGAGCGCCCCAATCCTGAAAGTGATAATCCTTCAACAACAGTGCATCTGCTAGTAGAAGAACTTAACAGTTTTATTCCTGATTGATGAATAATTTTTGCAGTACGTACATCTGATTACCAAAAGACCTCACAAACCCGGTTTCTTGCGTGATTTCTCGTGACTCGTCGCAAAACTCGTAGGAACCCGGGCTTAGGGAAATTGAGGGGATAATTTGGATAATTCGCATGGGAGATTGTTCTTTAAATCAACATACCAACCTCTCCCATTACAAATTTAATTATCTGCAAAAGGCTGTCCATCTAGCTGTTCAGCTTCCTCTCTCTTTGTTGCTGTAATTTGGGTATTGTGAGATATTTTCTTGGAAAATTCATACATTTCACTGGCTTTGGCTTCAGCAGCTTTCACAATTTCTAGGATTTCCAGGAGTTGGCTTTCATCTGGTAATTGTTTCATGGCAATACCTCTAATCTCTCAATTACTTTTTCGATCATCATTTTAGATTCGGGAGCAATATGTAGCAAGGCTGCTAAATAATCGGCTGCTTTTTGAACATCTGCATCGGGTACACCAGCCAGCAATATATTGTTCACAATGTTCTCTGCTTGTAAGCGAGTACCTGCTACGCAGAATTGAAAATTAGTTATCGAAGAAAAGTATTGCATCAGTATTTCATTTGTGGGAAACAGAGACATGGATCTTCTCAGTGCAAAAAGTCCCTCAGTTGCGAGGCTCTCGGTATCGTCTAGTACCTGGTAGAGTTCGTCAACCAAAGGTCGTATGTCGGAAGGAATAGACATTTACCACAGTTTTTATTTGACACTTGCATTATACTGCTAAGTAGAAGGAAGAAGTCATTGGTCATTGGTCATTAGTCATTGGTCATTGGTCATTGGTCATCAGGAAGAAGGAAGAAGACTTGAGTTATCGTTGCGATAGCAGGAATAATACATATACATCCAGCTTCAGCGCGACGCGAGCTGTATTTTATGTTTAATTAGGTGGATTTGCTTAAAAGTTACAACAATTCTTTGTAAAAGTCTAACAACTGCTCAGCTAAGGCTTGATTTGTATAATTGCTCATCGCTCTATGATAACCCCGATCGCCCAAATCAGCAGCCAACTCCGGCCGCTGCATCAATTGCCGCAAACAATCTCGCAATTTCTCGGCATTTCCTTCGGGAAATATTAAGCCCGCATCGCCGATGACATGGGGAATTTCCCCGCAGTCTGAACCGACAACCGGAATTTTGCAAGCCATCGCTTCGATTAAAACATGGCCGAATTGTTCCTTCCAACCCACAGTAGTCAAAGTTTTGAATTTATAGCTGGTTTGCGATGGCAATACCAAACAATTCATCAAGTTGATATATGCGGGAACCTCTTCGTGGGAAATGCTTTCTACCCAGATTATTCGGTCGCTGATGCCCCATTCAATCGATTTTTCGACAAGTTGCGATCGCAATTTTCCTTGCCCTACTAGCAGCCATTTCCAAGGGAGTTGTTTCAACCCAGCCAAAGCTTCTCCCAAAGTTAGTAGTCCTTTTTCTTCGACAAATCTCCCTACAAATCCTACTACAAAATCGGTCGGTTTAATACCAAATCTACGCGATAAATCAGCATCTTTTGAGGTAGGATAAAACAAGGTTTCGTCTACTCCCAATTGTGGCATGACTTTCAGGGTATTTTGATATCCACGCTGGCGCAATATGTTAGATCCATCTAGGTTGCCGGCAATAATTCCGTCAGTGTGTTGAAGATTGCAGTTTTCTAACATAGAAACAGGCCATTGCAATTGATAAGGTAGATTCCACCAGGTGAAGAATATATTTTTTGCTTTGAACTTCAGGATTTTATTTAAAGCAATTAACTGAGCATAAGCTAGGGATTTTGAACCCTGTTCGACTTGAATAATCTGTGGTTGAAATTCCTGCAATAGTTGAATTATATCTGTGCTAAATGTTAGCAATCCTTGGTTATTTTGACTGAAGTTAGAAATTGGTACTACTTTAAATGAGCCTTGTTGATAAAATTCAGTTTCTATAATTTTATTTTGTACGCCTCCAGGTTTCCAGCGTTGTGGCACTACAACTGTTACTTCAATACCTGGTTCTAGGTTGGCTAAAATCTTGAATTTTGCGCGATTTATGTCTACAATGTAGGTGTGGCTGGCAACCAAGATTCTCATTTTTGGGAAGGAAGAAGGAAGAGGGAAGAAGGAAGAAGGAAGAGGGAAGAATAGGTGTTAAAAATTTATGTTCGTTATTGCTTGAGAAGGGTCATGCTACCCGCAGCCTCTGCGATTGCTTCACTTCACTCCGTTGCGTTCGCAATGACATCATTCAGTTTTTTTGTCTTGATTGGTGTAAATTTGTCCGTCATTCCAGAGGGATTTGATGAGTGTATTGAGGGCACTGATAAAACCTAGGATATAAAAAGTAAGTCGAACGATTATTTTAATGGGCGATCGACCTTTATGACAAGGCGGGTTTCCTAAAACGTGGCAGTCAAACAGTTTGGTGAAAAATCGCAGGCATTCAAAGGCGGTTAAATTTTTCAATCCCATCAAGAAATGGTTGTGATAAAATGTGACTTGATATTCGATCGATCGCGTGCTGACATCGTGACATCCGCCGCTCTCCTCTCCCAAGTGAACTAAACAGGCATTGGGATCGTACCAAATTTTCATCCCAGTCGATCGCAATCTCAAACAAAAATCCGACTCCTCCCGCACCGCACTCCCCGCAAATCGCTCATCGAAACTCAAACCGTGCTCAGTAAAAACCTCTCTGCGAAACGACATATTGCAGCCTCTAGCCGAGAGCACCTGCTGCGGTTTTACTGTATGTACCAAATCGATAAAATACCACGCAATGCCTGCATCCATCGCTTCTGGTGGCAAATAGTCGATCGTCAAATCGCCTCTAGAATCCCCCAACTTCATCCGATCAAAAACCCTGCCCGCCACACATCCCACATCCGGTTTTTCTAAATAGTTGTCAGCGTGAGCCGCCAAAAAACCATCTGGCAATTGTACATCATCATCAATAAATAAAATAATCTCTCCAACTGCGCGCCGCACCGCATAATTTCGAGCAGCCGGCAAACTCGCCCAATCTACTCGAAACCACCGAATTTTGCCAGCATTTGCCAATTCCTCTAAATAAACTTCAGTTTCAAAGGAGTGAGTGCGAGTTTGATCGATTACCAGCACTTCAAAATTCTGGTAATTTTGCCGAATCGTATCAGCCAATGTCTCTCGCAGGGGTTGCTCGCGGTTATAGGTGGGTATCACAACAGAAATCATCATTCGTAGTTGCCACTTTTGTTATCTCAATTCCGGTTGCACCGGAATGATGTTGACTGTTGACTGTTGACTGTGAATCTAAAAACTAAAAATTGCGCCGAGATAGGTGGTAACTTGTAAACATCATTCATGAATTGCCCTCTAATTTATCACCTGACGATGCAGTCGCAAACGATATTATTTTTCTAAACGCCAAAGCCAGACATCGCCCGGTTTGTAAATTGGTGTGATTTTAGATTTTTGCACTTTTTCTAGTTCAAATTGCAATAGTTCGGTGCTTCGGTAGAGAAACACATCGCTAAAACCATCAGGAATTTTGACTTGCTCGGGTTTGACAGCCAGCAAAAGCTGTATTTCGGGCTTCAGCAAATAGCTGAAAGACAGTATTTTTCCTGTGAGGTTATTGCCTCCATGACAGATTACTAAAGGTTTTTTTGCTTGATTGACAATCGAGGCTACTTGGGGATTGTATTTAGTGCTAGAAGGATACTTGTTCCACCAAAGTTGTGACTGAGAGCTAACTGCACAGGAAATTATTTCACTTGATATTACTGCTATTAAACCAAGTTGCCATAGTTTTTTTTTTCGGGAATTGGTGGCGACTACACTTTTAACTGTAAACAGGTAGGCAAGAGCTAGCTGGATTCCTAAAATATAGGGAACTAGATAGCGATCGGCAACGCCTCCGACTGCTATTAATACTATCGCTGTAATTGCGATCGCTGTCAATACAAACAGCCAAACTCGTTTCGGAGTTGATTTGTATATCCAGTATATTGAATATGAGATCGCTAACAGCAAGACAACGGCTATGATCAGTCTGATTAAATCTGTAGCCAGATTGCTCGAACCCAATTTGATGATTCCGCCCGCCCAATGCGTGTCTACAAACATTCGGCAGGTGATGATAATTAAAGGTTTAATTGAAGACATAAAAGACAGGGAAATGCGGGGCAATCCTACTGTTGCCTCGATTTTTTGCGAGTTATAAATTAATACGCAAATCCAAGGAGTAAAAAAAGTTATTGCGGCCGCTGATGCTAGTAAATAAGCGATTAATGTTTTGCTAATTCGCCATTTTTCAGTTATAATTACATAGATGCCGTGGGTAAATATTACTATAAAAAATAATAAACTGCAATACAATCCTAAAGTTAGACCGATCGCATAAATGAACCAAACAGCCTTGCTAAATTTAGATGTGGCGGGAGAATTTTGTAGGGCGATCCTCTTCGTTGGCGTAGCCCCCGTAGGGGCGGGCTTCGCTAACGCCCGCAGCAGAATTGCATTCGACAGCAAGACGAGGACTGCAAACATCATGTACGGTCTTGCTTCTTGCGCGTACAAGACGTGAAACGGCGACACAGCGGTGATTGCCACAGCAACCCATCCCACAGAAGTAGACCGAAACAATTCCCAGCACAGCCAATAAATGCTCGGAAAAACTAGCAAACTCATCCAAGCTGAAAGACTTCTAACAGTCGCCACTTGCGGCCCGAACAACTGTACCCAAAATCTGGCTAAAATAAAATACAGCGGTGGTAGTTGAGGTTCTTCTGTAGCTAAACCTTTAACAGTATCCAACCAACTTTTTTCGGGATTTATCTGCTGGTATTTCCGCTGCAAATCTGCGACGCTAATTGTTTTACCTTGAAAATCTTGCTGCACCATTTCCGTCCAGGTGTAGCCAGAAATTCGCAGCGAGGTGATAGATTCATCGAAGGAGTAGACTTTGCGATCGAGGTTTGTAAAGCGAAAAAATATCCCCGTTATTAATATGACGAGAATTAAAATTCTTAATGAAATTTGATGCAGCCGCCCATTTTGAAGTGATTTGCTGTTCATAAAATCAGAAATGGGGAAATGAAGAAACAAAGATAGAATTTACGCAGAATCTGTATATGTAGGCTGTGCAGTGCGCACCTTACCGATACTTGTAGCGCATTAAACCACTTTTTTCGTTCAGGAATAGAGGATTTAGTTATCTAGTATAAAGGGAAGAAGAATGAGGTAATAAGAATTAGAAATTGGTTTCAATATCCTCTATATTTTACTAGAGGCTTCTTCCCTCTTCCCTCTTCCCTCTTCCTTCTTCCTGACATCCGTTAAGTCCCGTACATTGCTCGTTGCCGAACTTCCTTCAGATTAATTCCCCATTTCCATTAAATAGCGATGTGTTGCTGAACGGCTAAGACTAAATTTTCAGTCCAGAAATTAGCCAATTCGGCGCTGGCAGCTTCTACCATAACTCGGATCAGGGGTTCAGTGCCAGAAGCGCGAACCAAAATCCGTCCCTGTTCTCCCATTGCAGTTTTAGCACGATCGATCGCCTTTTGCATTGGTTCGCACTCGTGCCATCTTAGCCGTTTTTCGCGATCGTCCACCCGCACATTTACCAACAACTGCGGATATGTTTGGAAACAGTCACTTACCAATTGTGACAAAGATTCCCCGGACTCGCGCACCAGCGAAGCTATATGCAAAGCTGTCAATAAACCATCGCCACTAATACCGAAATGCGGACAAAGAATGTGCCCCGACTGTTCGCCGCCCAACATCGCACCGGTGCGCTGCATTTCAGCATGAACGTGCTGATCTCCGACGTTTGTTCTAGTTAGTTTGCCGCCTAATTCTTCCCAAGCTCGCTCGAAGCCGAGGTTAGCCATTACAGTAGAAATAATTAAATTATTCGGTAACTGTTCGGAGGCGCGCAATTGACGGCCCCACAGATAAAGAATGTAATCGCCGTCAATCGATCGACCTTTGTTGTCAACACCCAAAACTCGATCGGCATCACCGTCAAAAGCAAATCCCAAATCGGCATTGTGTTCCACAACCGCCGCTTGCAAACTGTCGAGATGAGTAGAACCGCAGTTTACATTAATACGAGATCCATCTGGAGAGTTGTGCAAACAGATCACATCCGCCCCCATTTGCTCAAATACCTGCGGCGCTAAACCAGCAGCAGCCCCCCAGGCCAAATCCAAAACCACCCGCATTCCCGACAAATTCATCTGTTGCAGCGAATTAGAGAGAGAAACAGCATAATCTTTAACCAACTCCTGGCGGTGGTAGTGTTGTCCCAAAGCAAAACTAGCAACCGGAACCTTAGCCCCCCGGATTCCGGCTTCTATTTGTTCCTGCAACTGCTGCGACAGCTTCGAGCCGTTTGAGCCGAAAAACTTAATCCCATTGTCTTCTGGGGGATTGTGGCTAGCCGAAATCATGACTCCGCCGACAGACTCCGAAATGCTTGCCAGATAAGCAACGCAGGGAGTCGGGCACAAGCCCAAATTCCAGACTTCCAAACCGGCGGCTGTCAAACCCGCTGACAGTGCCATTGCCAGCATATCGCTGGAATTCCTGCTGTCTTGTCCCAAAATCACAGGGCCCTGCTTGGGGGCATTTTGGCGCATAACTTGTCCAGCCCAGAAGCCAACTTGCAGGGCTAGGGGTGCATTTAGCAATTCTCCAACTTTCCCGCGAATTCCGTCTGTGCCGAAAAGTTTTGTATTTGGTAGGGAGAGGGTATTTCCCAGCAAAATCGTATCGCGTTTGGCTGGCTGTACTAAGTTAGCAGCCGGAAATTCGCTACCACGATGGCGCGAAGGTGTCTGAACCATATTCACTCCTTTAGGAATATTCACACTCACACTTTGCTGTTCATGTTACAACTCAAAGTCTTTATTTTCAGCGTAAACTCGATTTATTTCGGGGATTGCTGAGGCAAGTTGCTTTTACAACCTACGCACGAAGATCGGACGTACGGTTGAAACCGCGTCTACACAAACGAAGTCCGCCTCCGCGGACTGAAGATCAGACGGCGGTTGAAACCGCGTCTACACAAACGATGTCCGCCTC
>JAJAYT010000091.1 GCA_026786085.1 Microcoleus sp. CAN_BIN18
AACCTTCGCTGTACTCCACAGATTAAGTAAAAAACCCGGTTTCTTTGTCGCGAGTGCATCCACGAGTGCCACAAAATAAATCGAGTCACCAGAGGCGACCAAAAAAGTGAAAAAGAAGAAGAGTAAAGAGCAAAAGAGCAAAAGAGCAAAGAAGAGTCCTCGCGGGAGACTACAGCACAGAACCGAAAACCGGAGACTACGCAGAAGCCAGAGCCACGCGAAAACCGAGGTACCAGTCGCGATCGCCCGCCAAATTCCAGAGACGATAGGCACCACGGCAATAGACCGCATAGTCGTTCCAGGAACCGCCACGCTGCACTCGGTGATCAGATCCACTTGTTTCCCAAGCACTTCCGTCAGTCGGCGCACCATCATAATCATCGTGCCAAATATCTTGACACCATTCCCAAACATTCCCGTGCATATCGTAAAGTCCAAAGCTATTAGGCGGAAAACTACCCACAGCAGTTGTTTCGTTACGATAGATTCCCTCCGGTGCAGCACCGTAGGGAGAATAGCCGGCATAATTGGCTAAATCTGTCGTAATTGTTTCCCCAAAGTGAAACGGCCTGGTAGTCCCAGCGCGACAAGCATATTCCCATTCCGCCTCACTAGGAAGGCGATAGCTTCTACCCGTCTTCTGAGACAATCTCGCACAAAATTCAACAGCATCATTCCAAGAAACCATTTCTACAGGCAGGTTTTTACCCTTGAAGCGAGAAGGGTCAGGATTCAGGTCATACTGAATTTTGGGCAAATTAGCTACTACTTCCCACTGTGCTTGAGTAATCTGGTATTTCCCCAGCAGAAACGGTTTGATTGTCACCTGATGTTGAGGTCTTTCACTGTCATAGTTTTCTGATTCACTTGCAGGTGCACCCATTGTGAAGCTGCCTTTGGGGATAGAAACCATTTCTAAAGTAATGTCCTTGGCGATAGTTTCTGTAAAAACCTGTGCTTGACTTTGGCTGCGCTTGGTGATTTCCCCCTTTGAATTCACTGTCACTGTTTCAAATTGAACTGTTTTTAGGGGATTTGACAATACTTTTACAGGTTGAGGCGATTTGTTCCCCAAACTTTGATACACAGTTGGTGTTGGTGGCGGTGGTGTTGGTGGTGTTGGTGTAGGAGGCGGTGGTGTTGGTGTTGGTGTAGGAGGCGGTGGTGTTGGTGTAGGAGGCGGTGGTGTTGGTGTTGGTGTAGGAGGCGGCGACAAAGATAAAATTGCTTGCAATGCTTGCTCTGCATTTTGATAGCGCTGACTGAAATGGTCGCGCACCATTTTATCTAAAACATTCGCTAAATTATTACTAACTTGCGCCCGATTTCGCCAAATAATTTCTCCCGTCTGCGGATCTTCTGGTAAGGTATCAGGAGGTTGACCAGTCAATGCTTGAATCCCAATCATCCCCACTGCATAAATATCGCTACACAGTTTAGGTTTGCCCTTCGCTTGTTCGCTGGGCATATAACCCCAAGTACCAATACCAACGGTGAAGCTAGTTTGTCCTTGAGCATTAACAACCATTGTGCTAATTTCCTTGACCGCCCCGAAATCAATCAAGATAATTTTACCATCATCGCGGCGCATTAAATTAGCAGGTTTCAGATCGCGATGAATCACATTTTGCTGATGAACAACGGCTAAAACTTCTAAGATATCGTGCAATAATTTAATAGTATGGGATTCGCTTGATTTTTTACCTAGAATCAGTTCTTTCGTAAGGTCATGTCCGGCGATAAACTCTTGCACCAAATAAAATTCTCCCTTTTCCTCAAAGTGGGCGAAAAGGCTGGGGATTTGGTCGTGTAGCTTACCCAATTTATGCAGCGTTTCGGCTTCTTTGTCGAATTAGCGTTTGGCAATTGGTAAATGGGCGGGTTTTAGGCCTTTCGGTTTAAGATGTTTGACAACGCACTGGGGATGTCCGGGTAGGTCTAAATCTTTAGCGAGGTAGGTGTCGCCAAAACCGCCTTGTCCCAAGTCTTTGATAATTTGATAATGATTGCGGAGGGTACGACCCAGCATAGTTTTCAGGGAATGCAGTGGAAGTTAGGATATATTGTCGCACAAAAAGTAATGAGATGCTTAAAATCAGAATCGTTGCCGCATTTATACTGCTAGTTAGTGCCTGTTGTTCATCTCCCGCACAAGCACAAAATCCTGCACGAGTAAAGCCAAATAACTCTTTAGTTCAATCCCAGCCAACCCGCGAACAAATCCTCAATGCTTGCGTGATCAATCGCGCGGAAACTTTGCCAAATCCTTTTACGGATGTGCCATCAAATCACTGGGCTTACAAAGCTGTTTTGACCATGTATTATTGCGGCGCTTACCGAGAAGCAACTGCGCCTGTGTTTCCGACATCAGATACTGATACCAATTTCATAAAGTAGCGCTAGATATTACCCCCCCAACCCCCCCCTTACTAAGGGGGGGCTAAGACTTCATCCATAGCATATCTTTAGAAAAATGGTATGACAACACTAATTCCAGGAATCGCAGGTGATTTTAACTTTGGCTTCACCACAATTTGCACATCGCACCCTAAAGCATTTAAAAACCGAAACAACCTTTCTGTCGAAAAACCTGTCAGTTTCCCTCTCATCAAGGCTGACACCTTTGGCTGGTCAATTCCTAATACTTCTGCTGCTTGAAGTTGATTCAGTTTCCTTTGAGTAATTATCTGATTTATCTGGCGCACCAGTTCAGCCTTCATGAGCATTTCATCCGCATTAGGCATACCCAAATCCGCAAATATATTACCACTACTAACTTGAAAATCGATCTCTTTACTCATGATTATCCCCTTTTTTACCTAGTCTTAGTTATTCCTGAAAAAGTAGTGATAAGAAGCCGTCTATTTCCAGCTTCTTTAGAAATATAAGCACATCTTATCACTACTAATTTCATTTTTACTTACTCTTGAACTCTTCGTAATGTTCTTGAGCTCGTTTTAGCCTTTCTTGGATTAACGTAATATCCTGTTGTGGTGTAGCAATTCCTTTTTTTGACTTTTTCTGAAAAGCGTGCAAAACATACACTGTATCTGCAAATTTTACTGTGTAAACGGCTCTATAGGTATCCCCGTCATGGTCATCGGTAATTTCCAAAACTTTGGCACTTCCAAATCCTTTTAGAGGTTTAGCAGATTCGTATTTATCTCCTGTTTGTGCTAGATATAGAGCATAGCCCATGATGTCATGTACCTCTTCAGGAAATCCTCTAAAATCTTTCAGAGAGCTTCCCATCCATACAACAGTTTTGAGTGATTGTTGTGTCATTTATAGAATAATTTAGATATTTTTTTATACATACTCTATACAAAATCAAAAGTAAAATGTAATCAAAGCAATGGTTTTAGCCATTAAGAACATCTTAACTGTCTTGGCGGTTGCTATGTTTAATGGTTTTATGCCCACAATTATATTATGCTAGATTTAGCATAATATGTCAAGGATCAAAACAGCTTGAATTAAGTAGGTATAAGCAAATAAACTTTCTGTTGTCACAGAATGTGTATTGCTATCATAACTCCTGCGATTGCTTTTCTAGGGTTCGCGAAACCCTACGACTACTGAATATTTGTCTGCGGTTAAAAAACAAAAACCGCAGATGTCAGGCAGATAAACACAGATAAACGCAGATAATTTCAAGATTATTTGGGAATGAGTGGAAGAGGTTTATTCTCAAAACTGAGCCCTAACGGTAAAGGAATAATCCCCCCCTGGTTCAAGCTGATAATCCCATTTTTCTAGAAAACGGTGCAGCGGTTCTTGAATCAATGCCCTACCCTGAGAGGGTTCAAGTATTAGTGTTTTTTCTTCCCGAAAACGCCATTGAAAGTGCCACTCAAAACTGCCGGCAGTCACTTCACCTTCAATCGTGCCTTTTAGCCAAGATTGACCCGTAACTCGGACATGGGCTGTAGTTTCCGGCAAACGTCTCGAACTCACCTTTTTGTTTCCGCGCTTGTTTCTGCAATGGTACGATTGTTGTAAAGACTCATGGCTTTTTCTACTCCCTGATGGAGGCTAAGTTCCACAGCTTCTACAACTAATTTAAGCATTTTTTCTACTAATTGACTTTCCTCTGAGGAAAATTTTCCTAATACGAAGGAAATCGTATCTTTGTCGTTTTTAGCAGGATCGTTTTGAGGTTTGCCGATGCCAATCCGCAAGCGGGGAAATTTGTCTGTACCTAAATGAGAAATTGTTGATTTCATGCCGTTGTGCCCGCCGGCTGAACCTGCTAGCCGGATTCTCATTTTGCCGATCGGCAAATCCATATCGTCGTATACTACTAACACGGACTGTGGAGGTATTTTGTACCAATCCGTCGCCGCCCGAATCGACTGGCCGGACAAATTCATGTACGTCAGCGGTTTCAGCAACCGGATTTTCTGTCCCCGCGGCCGATTTCCCTCGCCAAAGATGCCTTGAAATTTGCGGTTTTCCGACAATGAAATCTGCCAAGCTTTCGCCAAAGCATCTACTGCATTAAAGCCGATATTGTGTCGCGTGCGATCGTACTTTGGTTCTGGATTCCCCAAACCCACAATTAGCTGGGGAATTACTAACTCCGTTGGTATTTCCGATTTCTGAGTGTTATTCATCTAACTGTTTGCGGTATCTTCCTTGGCTGCCGCGAGTTTTTCTGGTTCCGGCTTTTTGGTAGTTGCTACTGCTTCTTCTAACTGCTTGGCTTCCCGAGTAAACTCCGACTCAAAATCCCGCGAGGCGTCTTGAAATCCCCGCAGTGCTTTTCCGAAACTCCGACCGATTTCCGGTAGCTTTTTCGGGCCGAATACCAACAGGGCGATGGTAAAAATTACTGCCATTTCCGGCAAACCAATTCCAAAAATATTCATTTTTTTCTCCTGCAATTTGTTTAGTTATTTAGCATTTAATTACGAGGGACTAACGGGAAAGGGCAAGGGAAAATTGGAAAACTTAGTTTTTACCCTTTCTCCTCTACCCTCATCTTTTACTGTTAGCCTGACTGTTTCGCGCTCAAATTCTAGCGGCCGAGACTTGACCAATCAACATCCACATTCTCCAAAATCAGCGAAGAGTTGTAGATTTGCAAAATAATCAACAAGAACACGAAAAACAGTCCGATGAAAACGCTCATCAATAGGGTGGTTCCCCAACCTGGGGCTACCTTGCCGTATTCTGAGTTAAGGGGTTTGAGTATATCTCCTAACCAAGTCCGTTGTGCCATAAATAACCTGCAATGAATCTCTACAGAAAAGTTTGACATATTTTCACCCCTAATGGCGATCGCAATTTAGGGACTTGCCGAAGTATCGGGCATGGGGCATCGGGCATGGGGCATCGGGCATCGGGCATCACATCCGTTACATAATCCGTTGCCGAACTTCCCTTTTCCCGATCTGCATACCGTACCGCGCCTAAAATCACTACACTTTTAGACGAATTGTGATTTTTTGTAATATTATGGAGTGAACAACTCATAATTTATCAAAAATATGGAACCCGCAGCAGTTCTTGGCATTTCACTGGGTTTGTGTCTTGTGGCAATGACCGGCTTCTCGATTTACACGGCTTTTGGCCCTCCCGCTAAGGAATTGAGAGATCCTTTTGAAGAACATGAAGACTAAAAAAGTTCGGCAACGGATTTTTTAACGGATGTCACGGATGGATGGAAGTTCGGCAACGGATGCAAGTAACGGATGTCACGGATGTCACGGATGGAATAGGGAAGAAGGGAGATTTTTACAGTTTTCCTCTTCTCCTAATTCTCTCCCTCGTAGATATTGTTTTACCTCGAAGCGATCGAACTTCTGTGCTGCGATCGACCGATCGCCCCCAGTCAATGCTATATTCTTCAGGAATACAGTAAATCTATATTTGAAAAATCTATCTAGCAGTTAAAGTAAAAATTATCAATTTTCAGGCAAAAGCATCATGGGCAATACCTTTGGGCATCTATTTCGGATATCGACATTTGGGGAATCTCACGGCGGCGGTGTCGGAGTAGTAATTGATGGTTGTCCTCCCCTGGTGTCGATCGACGCATCGGAAATTCAAGCGGAACTCGATCGCCGCCGCCCCGGACAAAGCAAAATTACCACGCCCCGCAAAGAAGCAGATACCTGCGAAATTCTGTCGGGGGTGTTTGAAGGCAAAACTCTCGGAACTCCGATCGCCATTTTAGTCCGCAATCAAGACACTCGCCCCCAAGATTACGGCGAAATGGCCACAACTTACCGCCCTTCCCACGCTGATGCTACCTACGATGCTAAGTACGGCATTCGCAACTGGCAAGGCGGAGGTCGAAGTTCGGCAAGGGAAACAATTGGTAGAGTAGCAGCAGGGGCGATCGCCAAAAAAATTCTCTCTCAATCCGCTGGCGTAGAAATAGTCGGCTATGTCAAACGCATCAAAGACTTAGAAGGTGTTGTAGACCCCGATACTGTTACCTTAGAACAAGTAGAAAGCAACATCGTCCGCTGTCCAGATGCCGAATGCGCTGAAAGAATGATCGAATTGATTGAAAAAATTCGTGATAGTGGAGATTCGATCGGCGGTGTCGTCGAATGCGTCGCCCGCAACGTACCCAAAGGCTTAGGAATGCCCGTATTCGACAAACTCGAAGCCGATTTGGCCAAAGCGATCATGTCCTTACCCGCCAGCAAAGGCTTTGAAATTGGTTCGGGCTTTGCCGGGACTCTGCTTTTGGGCAGCGAACATAATGATGAATACTATACTGATGAACAAGGAGAAATTCGCACAGTAACGAATCGCTCCGGTGGAATTCAGGGTGGCATTGCTAACGGTGAAAATATCATTATGCGGGCGGCTTTCAAGCCAACTGCGACAATTCGGCAGCAGCAGCGTACAGTTACCCGAGAGGGCGAAGCAACGCTGCTAGCGGCCAAAGGACGGCACGATCCTTGCGTTTTGCCAAGAGCTGTGCCAATGGTGGAGGCGATGGTAGCTTTAGTGTTGTGCGACCATCTGCTGCGCCATCACGGACAATGTGGAACCTTAAAGTCTGAATTTTAAAATGGAAATCAGCTTGTCCCCTGTAGTGGCAAATCCCCTTGATTGCCCTCAACCCTCCGAAGCAATGAAAGGTATCGATGATTTTGTAGTACAGTTCTGGGGCGTGCGGGGCAGTGTTCCGACACCAGGATCGGAAACTTTTCGCTACGGCGGAAATACTTCTTGTTTGGAAATGCGAGTCGGTGGAAAACGCTTGATTTTTGACGGCGGAACTGGCTTGCGGATGCTGGGAGACCAGTTGCTGCAAGAAATGCCCGTGCAAGCTTATATGTTTTTTACTCACTATCATTGGGATCACATTCAAGGTTTCCCGCTATTCGCCCCAGCTTTTATCCGCGGCAATAGCTTTGATATTTATGGGGCGATTCCGCCGGATGGAGATTGCTTGAAAAGGCACTTCGTCGAACGGGTTCTGCACTCGAATTCGCCGGTGCCGCTGATGGGTTTGCCGGCAGATTTGAATTTCTATGAGCTCAATCACAACCAGACGATGATGCTGGATGATATTGAGATTAGGACGGGTTCTCTGAATCACCCCAATACTGCTATGGGATATCGGGTGACTTGGCAGGGACGTTCTGTTGTCTACTGTTCGGATACGGAACATTTTCCCGATCGACTAGATGAGAATATTTATAATCTAGCCCTCGATGCTGATGTGCTGATCTACGATGCGATGTACACCGACGAGGAATATCACAACCCCAAGTCTCCGAAGGTGGGTTGGGGACACTCGACTTGGCAGGAAGCGGTGAAAATAGCTAAGGAGGCCCGGGTGAAACGAGTGGTGATTTTTCACCACGATCCGGCTCATACTGACGATTTTCTCGATCGCATCGCCGAAGAGGTGCAAATCGCTTTTCCGAAGGCTGTTATGGCTCGCGAAGGTCTTATTTTGCCGATCGGCTGCTGAAGGTTTGCCGATACAGTCGATCCGTACCTTTGTCAAACTATCATTTGATGTGGAGCAAGTCTCGCGACCTGCTCCACAACTATTTTTATCTGTAGCAAATACTCTTAGTGCGTGGTATAATTTTTTGCTAGTAACTTTTTAGGAAGAATATTTAAGGTTTTTTTGATTGTTTTACCCGCTCTTATTTGAGAAGATCGGCAAAATTAGCAGTTGGTTAATCGCGATCGGGAGTTTAGCCGATCGAGCCTGCGGGCTTGATGGCTTGGTTGAGCGTAATTGCGATCGGTTTGAATGTGCCGTGAGAAGAAGTATCGAGTTTGAGGGCATCTCAGATGAGAGCGAAGTGCCGTACAACCTGCGATCGCAGGATCGATCAACAACGCACCCGCGCGATCGTTTTCGCAAAACGCACAGCAAGAAGTAAAATAATTGGAGGATTGCAGCAGGCGAAAAAGTGAAAGTTTTAAGTGTCAACAAACACGGCGAGGCTCCGCAAGATTTCACTCTCGCACGAGGCTCCCCAAGTGGTAACAAACTTGGCTTTATCATCGTCATACCTGCAATTTTTTGAGTAATTCCCAAACAAAAAAGCTGAGGTTATAGTTGCGAAAAAACACAGGTACGGTGCTTTTTTGGAAACATGAATATTTGCAACTCTGAAAAGCCGATCTGAGAGCTTTTCGCTACAATCTGAGTGATTTTTCAGCAGTCAATTTCACTCTAAAGAAAGAAACGATCGCTCTTTGGTTTGGGAGTAGCTGCACGCAAAGCGAATGTTATGACTTGACTATTCACTATGGGAAATTTACGTTTTAGACCTTCAGCAAATCGATACAGATGGATTGCCCTAGGCAGTTTCGCTGTAATTATGGGTATTTCAGGGGCCCTTGCCTACCGCCTAGCTCCGCCACCGGGATTTTTGGCTCAAGGCACTCTCAATTCTAATAGTCCACCAGTCAAATTTTCGAGTACGGGGACGACAATTCTCAAGCAGGGAGAACAACTGACTCCCGATGTTTTGCTGGCAGATAATGTTGTCAAAGCAGTGGCAGATGCAGTTAAGCTGACGCCTCAACAAGTTCGACAAAATGCTAGCGTCAAGATTTCTAAGCCGGAACAACCACTAGAGATTGCTGTTGGGTATCGATCGCTCGATCAGCAGCAAGCAATCCAAACGGCGGATATGTTGATGAAGGGCATGGTGGAAAAAAGCCGCCTGATTAATAGATATCGGTGGCAATCAGTCAATCAGTCGCTCAATCAACGCTTGGCGCAAGTCACTCAAGACCTGAAACAAGCTCAGCAAAAACTAGACCAATACGAAAGAGAGCGTGTTCGCCTGTTGCAGCAAATGAAGCTTCAGCAAGACTTTTACAACAAAACTCAACTGGCAATGGCGGATACGCAAGCGTCGGAAAAAGAAATGGTGAGCAGTTTTGCCGCTGCTACAGCACCGCAAATTGTGGCGACGCCCACGAGCGATCCGACAGTGCCTCTGATTTTGGGAGTTGGGCTGCTGTTGGCGATTTTGGTCAGCCGCGGTTTGATTCCTTCGGTGGCGGATTGGCAGCACAAATCAGCTTTTCAGCGAGAAGAGAGCGATCGACTCCAAAGTGCTTTGTACCGACTGATCAAAGAAGGCAGCGGCGAAATCACTCTGGTGCGGTTTGCGATGGAGACGCGACTGTCGCCGGATGTTGCTCAGCGTTTTTTGAACCAACAAGCTGAAGTCTTTAATGCCAATTGCGAAATTAAGGACGACGGCAGTATCTTGTATCACTTCCACATTTAAAGGGCTGCTGGCGATCGCGCTACACTCGAAAATTTAGCCGAAAAATTTAGCCGATCGAACTTTCGACAAGTTCGATCGGCTTGCTTTTTGGATAATTGGCTAAAAAATATTTTATTTTTGTGTTCCGATCGCTATAATTGTAAGATATCAGTAAATGTACGGTTGCTTTTACCGAAGTCCCCAGGTAAGAAACTATTTTTTAGTTAAAAATCTATTAGGGGGTGACTCACCTCAGTATAACTGCTGTATTATCGATTGATAATTTGTTGAGGGATGTTAAGTAGTTTTACATAAGAAACTAGATCGGACAAGAGCCGAAAATTAAACTCTCAGCCTGAAAGGGTGCGTTTTCATATTCAAATTTTGAAATCACTGTTGAGGTTAAACCATGATATTTACCATAATTGGTTCTTCTTTCGTAGTTTACTTTTTGCTAATGTCGATCGCCAATTACGGCGACACGGGAATGTAGACTATTTAAGGCATTCACCAAAGCACAGGGGATTTAAGCCCCCACCTTTAGGTGGATTGTTTTTAGGCAGGGGATTTAAGCCCCTGCCTAAAAACTTCACTGTCAACTGTCAACTGTCAACTGTCAACTGTTAACGATTCTCTACAGAAGGCTGCCGGCAAAAAAGCAGTTTGACAAATTCGGTGAAGTATTTGACCCCGCCGCGCCTGTCGTGTCCGCAATTTGCAGGAAAATGAATGGATGAAGGAGTCGTTAAGTACCGCTGTGATTGGCAAGAGGCAGACCCTGTACCTGCGGCGAATATAGCAGATTTGATGGACTGGCGCGATCGGCTTCACTCTTGGGGACTGATTAGCGTCTACGAAAATGGCATCGGATTTGGAAACGTCAGCGTCAGGATCGGCAATTCTTGCCAATTCGTGATTTCAGGCACCCAGACTGCACACTTGCGGTCTCTGGGGCCGGAATCATATTGTACTGTTACCGAATTTAACTTAGAACAAAATTTCATCGGCTGCCGGGGCCCCGTACCAGCTTCGTCGGAGTCCTTAACTCATGCTGCTCTATACCTTCACAGAGATGATGTGGACGCAATAATTCACGTCCATAACCCGAAACTATGGCAGCAACTGCTGTTTAAGATTCCTACTACTAGAAAAGAAATACCTTACGGCACTCCTCAAATGGCCTTAGAAATGTTTAGACTTTTTGAGGAGGAGAATTTGGCCGATCGCAAAATTCTGGCGATGGCCGGTCACGATGACGGAATTATCTGTTTTGGCAGCACTTTGGACGAAGCTGGGAAAGTGCTTTCGGCTGCGATGAATTAGATTGGGTTTGAGCGTTGAGTTCACTTAGGAATGAGAATTAAATAACTTACAATCTTTATTATTCTTGTGGGATGGGCGTCCCGCCCGTTCTTTATGGACGGGCGTCCCGCCCATCCCACAAACTTGTGTAAGTTATTTAAATCGAACATCAAACTCTGGCAACAGCTCAAAAATTTCCAGGTGCCTCTTGCCTCTGTGCTAATGGAAAGATATTCTAAATAGCAGATACATACTATATTCAATCGTAAAAGCTGAGGGTCATCGTGAATCCAACTAAACTTGTAAGCTCAAAAGAATTGCAATCAGAGGTATCTCGTCTCACCGAAGAGCTGCAAATGCGCGACCAATTGGTGCAGCAGTTGTCTCAAGAGCTGTTCAGACTGGTCAAGGGAAATTCGAGTTTTGTGCCGGCGCCGGAAGTTTCCGATCGCCACCAAGCTCAAATGCAGGCGATGCGCGAACAACTGCAAGCTGTCGAAGAACAGGTGGGTTTTTATCAGGAACAAATCGCCGATCGGGATACTGAGGTTTACCAACTGCGGCAATCGGTGCAAGAATTGACCGATCGCTCTAGAATGCTCGAACAGGTGGTTCAGGAATTGCCTGGGGTTTACCGCCAGAAGTTTGCCGAGCGGATCGAGCCGATTAAGGAAAAGTTGGATCAACTGCAAAAGGAAAACCGCCAGTTGCATATTGAGTTGCAGAGCGTGACTTACCGTCTGGCGATGCGCAATCGCAAGGCTAAGGGCCTGGATCTGCCGAGTGTCGATCCTGATGACGATCGGGGTATTCAAATGCCGAGCTTTGGCAATGTCTAGGGTGTTGATTTTGGCGGGGGACGAGCCGGACTTGCCCGCAAGTCTTTCTGCGGCGATCGCTCAATCTCATCCTTTAACTGAAGTCGATATCTGTAAGGTTTCTGAATTCTATTCTGGTGCGCGATCGGATGATGAGACGATCTTTTGTCCTTTGACGCTGGATCTGCCATCGGATCTGGTTTTTCCGGGTCGGGATGTGTATGAATTTTGCGGCAATGTGTCGGCGGCGCGCGATCGAGTGGCTCAGGATTTGCAAGTACCTGTGGGTGACGGCAGTTTTTGGCTACCTGTGGTGTTGACGGCGAAGGGGCCGCTGTATGCTGAGGCGATCGGTGTCCAACCCGATCGGTTGTCTGGCGAGTTGATTTACTCTCAACCGGTGCATTTGTCGGATGTTTGGCGACAGCAGTTATACGAGTTGGCTTACCGCTTGCTGGATCTTTTAAATGCACCACCGGCGACTTATTTGATGCAGTTCGGGTTCGTAGGGGAAAGGATTTGTTTCGATCGACTTTGGCCTTTTCCAGCCGCACCTGCGATCGCTTCTGTCTGCGTTCAAGTGCCGGATTTATTCCTCTGTCATTGGTGTTGCTTGACAAATAAGCCGATTTATGATATGCAAATTACTTCTTGATCTTTCTAGTGAAGATTTTAGTCGTCTCTCGATCAAGCAACTAAAGCGGGAGTTTCAGCGGGGACAATTTGCTCAAAACTCTCAAAAATTTCAAACAGTTGGTCGAGTTGAGTAATTTCAAAAATTAGCCTGACTGTGGCTGAGAGGTTGCAGATGACGAGGCGACATCCACGATGGCGGGCGGCGTTGAGCCCGCCGACTAAGGCGCAGATCCCGGAACTGTCGATAAAATCTACGTCTCCCATGTCTATTACCCAGAGTTGGTGGCGATCGGGCAAAATTTCTGCTAACTGTTGTTGGAGGAGACTCCCTGCTTGGGAGTCGAGGCAGTTGTGAGGTTGGAGGATGATGTGTTGCTGGAAGTTGGGATCTGCCATAACTGTTACCCGCTTGATTGTTAAGTATGAATAAGTAAATTTAGTTGCTGGTTCTGTTGAGAGACAGCATAATTTTAGCTAAAGTTTCAGGAGGCGATCGGGAAAGTGTGATAGATTAAGTAAGATGACTGGCTGGCGATCGAGCAGGATACAACCGCTACAATTCTTGATTGACTGATTATCTCACTACAGCTAATTTTTGCTTACGCGCGCGATCGCGACTCTACTGTGTTCTTCATCACTGCGAAAGATTGCACTATTGGCTGAATCGAGCCAATATATAAAAGTATTCAGCTTTGCAAAAGTTTACGAAGGCAGCATCCAATGTCTTTTGAGTTTTTATCGTTAGAGCAGATTCAGCAATTTGCTCATGATTACGGTTATTGGGCAATATTTCTGGGAATTTTACTGGAAAATCTGGGAATTCCTCTCCCAGGTGAGACGATTACGATTGCTGGCGGTTTTTTGGCTGGTAGTGGGGAACTGAATTACTGGTTTGTGCTCGGAAGTGCGATCGCCGGTGCGACTGTGGGTGGAAATTTGGGTTATGCGATCGGTAGATACGGCGGCTGGCCACTACTGCTGAAGCTGGGACAATTTTTCCGATTTCGGGAAGAACAACTGTTTGACTTAAAAGAACAGTTTAGCAAAAATGCAGCTAAAGCGGTATTTTTGGGCCGTTTCATCGCACTGCTGCGAATTTTTGCCAGCCCATTAGCGGGTATTGCAGAAATGCCTTTTTGGAAATTTTCGCTGTTCAATGTTCTGGGTGCAGCAAGCTGGGCATCTGTCATGGTAAGTTTGTCATATTTCTTAGGACAAGTTGTGTCTTTAGAGAAGTTGGTAGCTTGGGCGGCTCAATTTGCGGTATTTGCATTGCTGTTAGCAGTTGGTTGGATTGTAATTCCTATTTGGTTAGAGTCGCGGACTTTGGACAAGACTAAGTAAGATTGGAAGCGATTCCCCAAAAAAACTCAATCTTCTTGTGGAACGGGCATCTTGCTCGTTCTTGAGAAGAGTGCAACAGATGAAACTTACATTTTGTACGGTGGAACGAGCATCTTGTCCGTTCATAAGAATAGTGGAACAGATGAAACTTACATTTTGTACCAATGTCAGCAACGGGCTAGAAGCCCGTTCCACAAACAATAAACTTTTTACTGAGGTGGACTTCTACACCTCTACATTTATAAAAGATAAAAATCATGGGATACACTACAATATTTGACGGAACATTTCATTTAAATAAACGGTTATTAGACAGCGAAGCTATTTACTTATTAGAGTTTTCTCGGACTAGACGGATGAAGCGAAATCCTGCGATTTTGCAAGATGTTCCCGATGCGGCGAGAACAGCGGTGGGTTTGCCTGTGGGCGAAGAAGGCTGCTATTTTGTCAATGAAAAGTGGGATGAAGAGTCGGAATTGTCGATCGTAGATTACAACCACCCGCCAAAGACTCAGCCGGGATTGTGGTGTCAGTGGATTCCGACTGCTGACGGCGGGGGGATTCAGTGGAGTGGCACGGAAAAGTTTTATGATTATGTGGAATGGTTGCAGTATCTTATCAACAATTTTGTCGAACCTTGGGGTTATGTTTTGAGAGGCGAGGTGAATTGGCAAGGGGAAGAGGCGGCGGATGTGGGTATGATTTGGGTTGAGAATAATGTGATTATTTCGCCGGAGGGTGCACAGGAATTGTTGAGGTATGCGGTGTCGCCGGTATCTGTGCCAAAGGTGGTTTGGGATTGTTTGCAAGCGGTGGAAGCGACGGGAGTTCCTCTGACGGGTTGGTATGAATTAGTCGATCGGGCTGTGGAGTTGGGACACGGGGAAGCAGCGCTGTGGGTTAAGCCTAATATTGAGAAGTATCTCGATGGTTTGAATCGGGGTTTTGAGTTTGAGGGGAAGGTAATTAAAATGACGGATCTTGGGTTGTAAGCGGTTGTTTTGATTGCGGATAATCCGGTTATAATTGTGAGTACGATCGCAGGAGGATGTAGTATGACGGCATCAACAGAAATTCGCGAAGAAGTAGTTGAGAGTAAGCCACAGCGTTATTACTCTCCAGGCGAGTATTTTGCTTTAGAAGAAGCAGCAGAGGACAAAAGTGAATATTATCGCGGTCAAATATTACGAATGCCTGCAAATTCCGCAAACCACAATATGATAGTAGGTGATATTATTACTCCTTTAAATTTTGCTTTTAAAGGACAGAAATATTATCATTTATTTGCTTTGGGTTTGCGTTTGTGGATACCACAGAAGCAATTTTGTACTTATCCTGATGTGATGGTGGTTGCGGGTAAGCTGGAGTTGGCTGAGGGGAGGAAAGATGCGATTACTAATGTGGTGATGGTGGCTGAGGTTTTATCGAAATCGACAGCGAATTACGATCGTGGTGACAAATTTAAACTTTTTCGCACGATTCCTACATTCAGGGAGTATATTTTGATCGATGAGTACGAGATGCACGTCGAACAGTTTTGCAAGACGGATGATAATAAGTGGGTTTTGTCTGAGTATGACGGTGCTGATGCGGTTCTGGCGTTGAGTTCGGTGCCGTTTGAGATGTCTTTGGGCGAAATGTACGATCGCGTGGATTTTGAGTCGGAGGAGTGAGGAATGGGCTTTTGAATGCACTCAAGTAATTTCAGATATGCTATTAATCTAGTCCAGATTTTCAACGGACTATCGGCGAATAACCAAGAGGACATTGTAGCCCATCTTTAGAGTTGGTAACAACCGGTAATCCAGGAAGCTCTTTTGAAGGTTGATAGCTTTCACAAAATAGAGAAGATGTAGACTTACTGTCAGTCTTGTTAACCCAAAAAACTATTCCTGTATAGTTTTTCAATCCATCTCTCTTTGCCAAACCAATTGATTGCACAAAACGCCTATCGTTGCTCAAAACAATACTATATGAATAACCTGCCGTCTCTGATTTTATACCTAATCCCAATTCTTCCAAAATAGACGTAAAACGTCCATTTTCAGCATAAAAAGCTTGTTGTCCTCTATTTATAGATGCAACATATTGTTTTCCTTCCGACTGTCTAGCTTGGTTGGGTTCTTTAAAATTAATTACTTTAACATTATCAGGCAATGTCGTTTTTTCAGATACTTTCTGAAAAATCCTTGCATTAGAATCAAAAGAAGTAGGTCGAGATGCTCGAATATTATTTAAGATTAAACGCAACTTACCATCAGCCGTAAACTCAAAAATTGTCCTGCCCGTAACTTGACCTCCTGTTAATATATCCAAATTCTTGGGTTGATGATTTACATCAGTCTGATATTCCATTTGTTTAGCAATAGTAGGCGTATTCCAAACAAATAACGTCCCTTCATTAGTAAAAATTAATGTTACAGAATTACCTGGAGTTTGTGTTTGCCATTGACCTATCAATTGTTTGGGAACAGACTGATTACCATTAGCCACAAAAGTTGAATTTGAAGAAGTTTCAGGATTTCGTGCCCTCCAGAATGCAAAGCAAGCTATGGCTAATACTACTATCCATCCTGGACTAATAAAAACTTTTTTCAAAGGTGAAATCTCAGGTCTTTTTTGAGGGGGAGTCATAGTAATTTACCATTTTTACAAAGCTTTGCTACACAAGAAACTTTAGAAGCTCACGATGGCACAAGTTCGTCGCGGTGAAATTGTCAATATGTAAGTTAGGAATTTTTCATAAATAGTTGCCCTGCTTGTGCAGTCAAAATAACTTGATATTCTACAGGCTCCATTTTTAAGTGCTCTCAAAGGTTTAATTCTGCTTTCAACTGTTGTAAGTCTATTGTTTCTCCCTTCTGGGCTTGTTCAATGCCCGATCGCAACTTCACCATAAACTCACTATCTGAGAGAATTTCTATCGTTTCTAACAAAGATTCAAATTGTTTAAAACTGAGGGCAATGATTGCCGGTTTCCCATCCTTAGTGATGATAGCTGGCTCTGCTACTAAGTCATCCGGCCACTTTGGTAGTTGTTGTTGCGCTTCTGCAATTGTCAGGTATTTTGGCATATTTGCAATTATGTTTTTTTGCTCGAAAACTTCACCATTTCTATTATACCGCACTCGCCCTGTTTTTAAGCTAGCAACTCGTTCAATTCTCTATTTCCGCATCATTTCCAGTAAACACTACATCCTCATATATAGCATCCATACTCGTGCGAAAATGAACACTAGCTAAATAAACTTCGCTTCCTTGCGTGTAAGAAGTCAAAACCCACAACCCCTCAGCATTACGGCGAAAGCACTCCACTCGCTGCCGCTTTTGACTAATCAATACGTACTCTTGAAGAGTTTCTAACTCTTGGTAATCAGCAAACTTATCTCCGCGATCGAGTCCTTCTGTACCTTTTGATAAAACCTCGATAATTAAACAAGGATATCTTTTATAAGATTGAAATGCTTTGTCCCGTTCATCGCAACTTACCATCACGTCGGGATAGTAGTAAAGATTCTTAGATTCAATCCTCGCTTTCATGTCTGACATATAAACACGACAGCCACTACCCCGAACATAATTTCTCAACAGTGCAAATAAGTTGCCTGCGACAGTCACATGAGCATCGCTTGCACCAGCCATTGCATAGATTTCGCCCTGAATGTACTCATGTTTAATCTGGCTGAGTTCCTCTAATTTCAGGTATTCTTCTGGGGAAATGTAATTTGGGCTTTTATTGGCAATCATTGCTTTTCCAGAATGAAGTTTTTTATAATTCTAGTATCCGCAATCATATTATACCACAATCACTCTGTTTTTAAGCTCGCAATCTGTTGAGAAAACCACATAGCTGCGCTGCCATTTGTTTCTGCATTCAGACGTTCCAAAGTTTGATTCAATAAAGAAATTGGCAATCCTGATAGTGCTAGAGAAGTCTCGCATTCCTGATACTTGCCGTTTGACTGCAATTGAAAGGCAAAAACTCGCAAACCTTTAACGTCAACTACCCAATATTCAGGAATTCCCAAATCGGCATAGAGACATTTTTTCTCGTCTAAATCTATTGTTAAAGTTGTGTCAGCAATTTCGCCAACTAAATTAGGAACTCGCCACTGTTCTAAATTGATATAACGCCGTTCTCCTGCTTGCCAAGTTGGGTATTCGCTGCCCACGTAAACCATTAAATCTGGCGATGCAGCTTGCTTTTTAGGTTTTTCTAGCAAGCAGCCGCCCAGCAAACTGAATATCTGTTCCGATTTTTTGCTAAACCAGATTGCGAATAACATCGGAAACAAGTTATTGATGATGGCGTGATTGATTCCTTCTCTTGCTATATCAATGACCAAAAGCCGATCGCAATTAAAGCACAATCCGATGTTATCATTTTTGGGATCGTCGCGATAAGCCAAGTAATCTTCCCAAGTGGCGGTTTGACCTTGGGATGTAGTTGTCGTAATATCTGTTTGAATAACTCTTGAGATTGAGGCAGTCATGGCATTTGCGGGGATTTTAAAATTATTCTATTTATACCTTAGCAAATGCGGTGCGCAGTGCACACCCTACGTGCTTTAAATCAGGTGCGCAGCACTCTTATCTTCAGTCCGCGGAGGCGGACATTGTTTGTGTAGTCGCGGTTTCAACCGCCGACATTATTTGTGTAGTCGCTCTTATCTTCAGTCCGCGGAGGCGGACATTGTTTGTGTAGTCGCGGTTTCAACCGCCGACTCTTATCTACCGACTCTTATCTTTAGCAAATAAGGTGCGCAGTGCGCACCCTACTCTTAAGGTGCGCAGTGCGCACCTACTAATTTTTAGCCTCTATTCTTCTCCGACCAAATGCGCGTTGGCAATCCCCAAACATAGACAAATCCTTCCGCAGCCTTGTGGTCAAATTCATCCTCAGCGCCGTAAGTTGCTAAGTCGAAACTGTACAGCGAATTTTCGGATTTGCGACCGACAATTGTGGCATTTCCTTTGAACATTTTTAGGCGCACGGTTCCAGTTACTCGTTTTTGAGTATCCTGAATAAATGCGTCTAAAGCTGTTTTTAAAGGGTTGTACCAAAGACCGTTGTAAATCATTTCGCTGTAGGTTTCTTCGATGCCGCGCTTGTATCGCGTGACATCTGCTGTCAAGGTCAAACTTTCTAAGTCTCGGTGCGCGTGCATCAAAACTAAAATCGCTGGTGTTTCGTAAATCTCCCGCGATTTAATCCCGACTAGGCGGTTTTCAATCATGTCGATACGCCCGACTCCGTGATTTCCAGCTATTTCGTTGAGTTGGGTAATCAGGGCGACTGGTGCTAATTCTTTGCCGTTCAAACTGACAGGCTTTCCGCACTCGAAACCGATTTCTATGTATTCGGGTGTGTTGGGAGTTTGCTCGATCGCCTTTGTCATCAAAAACACCTCTTCCGGCGGTTCCGCCCAAGGATCTTCGAGGATTCCAGCTTCGATCGCCATTCCTAACAAATTGCGATCGATACTATAAGGGGAAGACTTTTTCACGGGCGATGGAATGCCACATCTTTCGCCATATGCGATCGTTTCCTCCCGGCTCATTTTCCA
>JAJAYT010000092.1 GCA_026786085.1 Microcoleus sp. CAN_BIN18
GGTTTGCCAGATGCTCTTTGGTTGCCGGGAGTTGGAGACCACGGCGGCGGCCCGACTCGTGATATGCTTGAAGTTGCTAAGCGCTGGAAACTCTCGCCTTTTTTCCCCAGGATGGAGTTTGCGAAAGCGGTTGATTATTTGTCTTTGATTGCAAGTCAGTTTTTGCCGGCAATTTCGGCAACTTTGCCCGAAAGTGATGTTCCAGAATCGGAGAATCAGCAGAATTTGCAAGTTGGCGAAACTGTCGGGAATTTGCGGGCGCTAGAATTTTCAAACTTGTCGGCAATTTCGGATGCAAATCCTTCTATCTCACAACTCAAAACTATTCCCCGCACTCTCCCGATTTGGCAAGATTAACTTTATTTAGAATTTCACCGGGGTTGCTACACGACTCGCGCTGACCAAAAACGCCAAAACCGTCGCTGCGAAGAGTTACTCTACCAATCTGAGTTACTCTCGTCTCTCGCCACAATTTGCACTGGTGCGGTTTATCCCAAATCTGAGTTAGAATTGGCTTGGAAACAACTTTTGTTTAACCAGTTTCACGATATTTTGCCCGGTTCTGCGATCGCTCAAGTCTACGCGGATGCTAATCTAGCCTTTGCTGAGGTCGATCGCACTTGCCGCCACATCCTGCTACAATCTTTAGATGCCATCGCTGCTCAGATTTTTCTACCTTCCCCACCGCAGCCCAATGCTCAACCGATTTTTGTTTTCAATTCTCTCAATTGGTCGCGCTCTGAGGTTGTCGCCGTAACTCTTCCCGATTCCCCCGATGCAGCTTGGCAAATTTACGATTTGTCGGGACAACGGTTGACTTCGCAGATTGTTAAGGGCGATCGGCTCCAACCGCAATCCCAATCTACACTGTTATTCTGCGCAAATCATGTTCCGGCGATCGGCTACCGCGTGTTTTGGCTCTGTCGCGAATATACTCAAACCGTTCATAATCTCTCCACAAGCCCAGAAACCGAAAAAAATACAGATTTATCAAAACTTACATACGGTATAACACAAAAAAACGCACCTTGTCAAGAAACGCATTTTGCAGCCCAAGAAATGGTCTTGGAAAATGAACTTATTCGCGCAACAATAGACGCAGAAACTGGCAATTTATCCAGCATTTGGGATAAAGTAAATAACAGAGAAGTCCTGAATACAGCCGGAGGCAATCAACTCCAAGCATTTCAAGATAGCGGTCAATATTGGGATGCTTGGAACATCGATCCTAATTATCAAAAACATCAACTACCCGCGCCGATACTCAAACAGATTTCTTGGGTAGAGCGCGGAGAATTGCGGCAGAGTTTGCGCGTAGTTCTGCAAATTGGTAAATCCGAGTTTTGCCAAGATTATATAGTAGAAAAAGGTTCACCACTGCTGAAAATCAAGACAGTTGCAGATTGGCAAGAAACTCACGTTTTAGTAAAAGCAGCCTTTGGGTTAAATGTAGAAGCAGATTTTGCAACTTGCGAAATTCCCGGTGGTGCGATCGCACGCACAACCAAGCCGCAAACAGCCGCCGAAAAAGCTAAATGGGAAGTACCGATTTTGCGCTGGGTCGATATCAGCAATCACGGTTTTGGAGTCAGTTTGCTCAATGATTGCAAATATGGTTGCGACATTCAACCAAATCAAATCCGGCTGACTTTACTCCGGGGTTCGACTTGGCCGGATGAACAAGCAGATATAGGAGTTTCCGAATTTACTTGTGCAGTCTATCCCCACGCTGGAAATTGGCAAGAAGCCGACACAGTTCGGCGCGGGTACGAGTTAAATTTGCCGCTGCTAGTACAAGTCTTGCCAAAGTTAAAGGAAAATTGCCACAAGACTCTGCCAGCAGTTGGCAAATTGTTGGATTTGTCCGCCAAAAATTTAGTGCTGATGGCATTCAAACAGTCGGAAGATGATGCTAATATGTGGATTTTGCGGTGTTACGAGTGTCATGGTGAAGAGGCTAAGTTGGAATTAAAGAGCGATTTGGGTTTGGCGATTAGTCAGCCTGTGAATTTATTAGAACAACCCATAAATTTACCCCAGAAGTCAGAAAATGGGAAAGGTTTCAGAATATCAGCGTGGAAAATAGCCAGTTTTGCGGTAAAGTTATAGTATACCTTCTCGGCGAGCGAGATGTTTTCAATTGCCGAAATCATCGATATTATTGCCTTCTACCTGACCGTTACCAGAAACAATTGGTTTAAAGCCTCTCCCCTAAAGGCGAGAAATTCAAATCAGACTATTCATTACTCCAATCCTCTTCCTTCTAGGTAGAAGTCAACTGTCAACTGAATGAAATTCTCTGAAAGCGAATCCGCTGCCGAACTTCTACGCCAACTTAGTGCGAACAAAATTTGTTAACCTGCGCCAATTAGCCCTCACAACTTTCTGCTGAGCTAAAATATGCAAAATCGCCAATGCTAAAAACGTGTACGCCAGCCAAAAATGCAAACTCCTTCCCACCTCAACCATTGCGGAATTCTGCGGAAACACATCCGGCAAAACAATTCCCAAAAATTTCACATTGTTACTTTTGAAAGAGTTAGAAAAAAAGAAACCAGCAACCGGAACTAGCCACATAAAAACGTAAAGAGTCCCGTGCAGAGCCAGCTTTTTGTACCACTCCTTCGTAAACTTTGGCAGGCGTTTCGTATACTTTTTCCACCCTACTCGCAGCAGAGTCAAAATCCGCAAAGTCAGCAAAGCCATCGTCAGCACTCCTACCGATTTGTGAAAATCGTAAAGGGGGCCTCGAATCAACAATTCTCTAGGCAATTGAGCCATAAACGTACCGCCAATAAACAGCACTAAATAACAAGCTGACATCACCCAGTGTAAGGACATCAATTGTTTGAACGCAGAATTAAGTCGGGATTTAGCAACGGGTTTTAGGGTAGTCACTCTTCTTTACCTCCTTAGCGTTTGCTGCACAAGATTCAGTATAAACTATGGTACTAAAGCCTGTGGCATATTGTGCGCGATCGGATTTGCCGAATTTAATTATTGCCAATATTTATTAAACCGTCGAATTAACTCTATTCACGATCGCCATTCTCGGCCAAAAAACGATCGTACTGGGGTCGATCGCCCGATTCAGCAGTTTTCAGGTCGAGTATCCCCAAAACCACCGCACTCATCTGACCCAACAATGGCTATCGCCGCCCGGTTCATCCGCAGCCCGGGTAAATATCCCAAACCGAAACCCAAGTAAGTCAGTCCCAACACGAGATATTTGAGTGTTATCATAGATACTTAAAACCCTTAATTGCCGATTTTTTCCATTGTCGAGGATACTACAACTACACAGGGGGTAATTGCAACTCAACCTGCTAGCACCGCAACTAGCGGGAAATATCGCCGACAGACAATCTACCAACTACAAACAAACAGAGGAGTTGCGTTGGGAAGCAAAAACCAGCGCCCTGGGCAAGTTGTAATTTTGTTACAAGTTGTAACTCTTTTAAAATAACAGGTTTAATTTAGTTTCACAAAAAACTTAAATTCCAGAAAGTAAAATTAATTACAGTCGAGTTAAGCTAAAAGTGTTTGCTAAAAAAAGTAATTCAAATAACTCAGAAACCAACAATTCTCACTTGACCGGTACGGGCGATGAACTCGCGGGAGGGAAATATTTGTCTAGCCAACAAGTTGAACAGGATTGGTATCGAACTCTGTACGACAATTTTCCGGGCATTTACTTCGTTCTAGATGCTTTGGGAAGAGTTTTTTCGCTAAATCAATTCGGCGAATCTCGTCTTGCCTACAGGTCGCAGGAATTAATTAGCCATTCAATTTTTAACATATTTTACTGCGAAAATCAAGGGAAAATGCAGGCAGAATTTGCCGGATTAGCATATCCGAAAAACGGTACGCGAAGTTCAAAAGTTGCCTCTTGGGAAGGTCAGTTGACTTGCAAAGACGGTAGCATTATCTTCGTAAAAGCAACCGCGCACGGAATGCCTGCGGTAGATTGGAAAATAGAGCAAGATAGCAACGGTCGGTCAATTACCAATTTCCTACGGCCGGCTGTACTGTTAGTTTGTCAAGAAATTAAGGCTAAGGTGGCTTCACCCGTAAGTGCGCCGCCCAATCAGAGAGGAAATTGGCGCAGCCCTACTTTGGCGATCGCAAAATTAGCTAAAAGTCAAGTTAAAGAACGCAATAATATAGAACAATTCATCCGCGAAGTCACAGAAACCGCTGTCAGTGTTATCAACTGCGATCGAGCCAGCATTTGGCTATATGGCGAAGACAAAACGCAGCTTCACTGCATTGATTTCTACGAACATAATACGAAACTGCATTCAGTACAAATAATCATCACAGCAGCCGACTGTCCCGCGTATTTTCAAGCATTAAAATCTCAAAGTACGATCGCCACGATGGCCGCAGAAAATGACCCGAGAACCCGAGAACTTGCTAGTCTTTATTTTGCCACAGGTCGCAGGACTGCCCTGTTAAACGTACCAATTATGCTGGCAGATCAAATGGCCGGAATAGTCAGCCTCGAACGCCAAAGTGACCGCAGCGAATGGACGGGAGAAGAACACGAATTAACCCAAATATTAGCAGACTTTGTATCGTCAAGTTTGTCAGCTACCGAAAGCTTTAAATTAGAAGCAATGCGGCGCGAACAGCAGCAAAATTTGCTGAGTCAATACTATGACCAACTAGAAGAAAGAGTAGAAAAACGCACGGCAGAACTCAAAAAAGCTAACAAAACACTGCAAGAAGAAATCATCAAAAGAAAACAAGTAGAAGCAGAAATGCGCCGACAACACCAAGAACAACAAATTATTTTTGATTCCGTGCCAGCGATGATTTGGTACAAAGATACCGAAAGCCGCCTGCTGCGAATTAATCAAGCCGCCGCTGCATCGAGAGGTTTGCCCGCAGCTCAATTAGAAGGAAAATCTTTTTATGAAATCTATCCAGACGAAGCAGAGCAATATTATTTAGAAGATTTAGAAGTAATCAATTCTGGCGTTCCCAAACTGGGAAAAGTCGAACTACTGCCAACTGCCTCCGGTCAAAAATGCTGGGTGCGCACAGATACAATACCTTGCCGCGACGAATCAGGTCAAGTGGCCGGTGTGATCGTGTTTGCCGTAGATATTACCGATTTAATTAGAGTCGAAAAACAACTGCAAGAATCTAGGGAACGCCTCACCATAAAAGTCGAAAAACGTACTGCTATGTATCGGCAAGCAATGGCTGCTTTGTACTCGGCAAATACGCAAATGCAACAGCTAATGAACAATAGCTATTCCAGTGAAAATGGCAGCAGCACAGCAGCCAGCTTGCTCGAATGCGAAGCTTATTTTGAAGCAGTTGCCGTCGCTGACCGCGACACGATTTTGAGCGTCAGCATCAATTTTGCCGAGCTATTCGATTACGAACCTGCGGAAATGGTGGGAATGAGCTTGCTGGAACTGCTGTCGCCGAAATCTTACAAAATTGCACCACAAATGATTTCCGCAGCCAGCAATACAGTCTGCGAAACGATTTTTCTCCGGCGGGACGGGACTGCTTTTCCCGCAGACGTGCGCAGCAAATTCGTAGTCTACGAAGGTCGTTTGGTGCAGGTAAAAGCAGTGCGAGACCTCACGGAACGCAAATTGATCGCAGCAGAATTAGATCGATCGCGCTCTTTGCTGCACGCTACTATGGAAGCAACAGCAGACGGTATTCTCGCCGTTACTACCGCCGGAGAATTGATTAGTTTTAACGAAAAGTTAGTCCAAATGTGGGGAATTTATGAAGAAGTGAGAAACTCGATGGATAGAACGGTGCGGCTGACATTTCTCACCAAGCAAGTTAAAGATCCGAGGGCTTTTTTGCAGAGAGTCAAAGAGATTTATAGTGATGCGGAGTCAAACGGCTGTGATATTCTAGACTTTAAAGACGGTCGGACTTTTGAGCGCTACACGCAGCCGATTCGAGTCGGACAAAATATTATTGGCAGGGTGTGGCGCTTCCGCGATATTACTTCTCGCGAAAAGGTGACGGCAATGTTGGGAGATAGTCAACGGCGCTTTCGGGCAATTTTTGATTCTTCTTTCCAATTTGTCAGCTTGTTGAAACCGGACGGCACTCTACTGGAAGCTAACCAAACTTCTCTGGATTTCGCGGGAATTAAGCTGCGGGATGTGGCAAATAAGCCGTTTTGGCAGGGGCATTGGTGGAGTGGTTCTCAGGAAGTTCGGGAACAGTTGCAAGATGCTATTTGTCGATCGGCAAAAGGTGAATTTGTCCGCTATGAAGTGGAATTTCAAGGTGCAAACCGCACGGCAACTATTGATTTTTCGCTCAAACCGGTGGCGGACGAAACTGGTAAAATTGTCTTGCTGCTGCCGGAAGGTCGAGATATTACTGAAAGCAAGCAGGCGCAAGTCGCCCTTCGGCAGCAAGTTGAGCGGGAACGTTTGATTGCCCAGATTCAATCGCGCATCCGTTCTTCTCTGGATATCGAAGATATTCTCAACACTACAGTAGCGGAAGTGCGGGAATTTTTGGCAACCGATCGCGTGATTATTTTCCGCTTCCGGCCAGACTGGAACGGAGATGTGGTGGTGGAGTCGGTTGGGGAAGGCTGGATGCCACTGATGGGGATGGCTGTAGAAGATTGCTGTTTTGCTAATACTTACATCGGACAGTATTTGAAGGGCAGAATTCGATCCGTGGAGGACATTCACGCTTCTAATTTTGCTGAGTGCCACGTCAATTTTTTGGCTGGGTGTCAGGTGAAAGCGAATTTAGTCGTGCCCATCGTGCAGCAGGGAATCGAAAATCGCAACGGTAATCCTTCTTGTCAAGTGCCGAAACTGTGGGGTTTAATGATTGCCCACCACTGTTCGGCACCCCGCGAGTGGCAGCAGTTTGACATGGATTTGCTGAGTCAGTTGGCTACTCAAGTGGCGATCGCGATCGAACAATCTTTACTTTACCAGCAACTAGCTGCTGCCAACCAGCGGTTGGACGGATTGGCGAATTTGGACAGTCTGACTCAGCTAGCTAATCGCCGCCGGTTTGACGAGGTGATTAACCGGGAATGGGAGCAGTCGAGCACTTCGCAACCGCTATCTTTGATTATGTGTGACATTGACTGTTTTAAACTTTACAACGACAATTACGGGCACCAAGCCGGGGATGCTTGTTTGCAGCAAGTGGCGCGGGCGATCGGGGATGCTTGCACGAACGCACCCCCAGAACGCATTTATTTGGCTGCTAGGTACGGTGGCGAGGAATTTGGGGTAATTTTGCCAAATACAGATATCGCGGCTGCACAGGCTATTGCCGAGGAAATCCGGCGGCGTGTCAAAGCTTTAGCAATTCCCCACCTCAAGTCTGTTGTCACGGATTGCGTGACTCTCAGCTTGGGGGTGGGGACGATTTCGGAAAATCAAAATTCGCCGAAGATGTTGATTGAAGCTGCTGATAAGGCGCTGTATCGGGCTAAGTCTGGCGGGCGCGATCGAGTTAACAGTTGAGAGTTGACTGTTGAGAGTTGACTGTTGAGAGTTGACTGTTGAGAGTTGACTGTTGAGAGTTGACTGTTGAGAGTTGACTGTTGACTGTTGACTGTTGACTAAAAAAAACGATCGCGCCAACCGGCATAAGGTTAGGGCGATCGCGCTACTATGAATCAGCTATGTATCTATCAGACTCCGCCCGCAATTTTTACGCATTTTGACGGAAATTGTTACAAAACTTTACTGTTGGGTAAAAATATCCAGGAATCGCTTTTCTCTACCTGATATCTCTTTTTTTTGAACCGCAGAGGCCGCAGAGGACACAGAGGAAGAGAAGAGAGAAAGAGAGGGCACAAAAGAGTTCACAACTGATGACTGATGACTAATGACTAATTCCTACCTATTTAGCTAACAGTTTTTGAAACACCTGATACATATCCTGGGCTAACTTTTTAGGATTCCACAAAGGCGCGAGATGTTCTGGCTGTTTAGATTTTACTAAATGCTGTTTCACCGCATTTCTCAAACCAGCATCGCGCCCAAACTTAACTCCCCACTGCGTGTATTCCTCCCAACTCCATGCCGCACCCACATCGAGATTTGCACTTTTCAGAAAAGCGTAACCCATCCGCGAAAGATATTGGTCGCCGGATCTAGTTACTACTGGCAAATTAGCCCACAAAGCCTCTAAATTGTGAGTCCCGCCGTTGTAAGGATAGGAATCTAAAAGCACGTCGGCTACATAATAAATAGCCCGATGTTCTTCCTCGGTTCTGGTTTGCCCGATAAACTTAATTCGATCAAAATCTACTCCCTGAATATCGCATTCTTCGCGGTAAGTGCTGTGAATCACATCGGCATCGCCTTGACCTTTGCGGATTAACAAACTGTCGGGTACTTCCTTGAGTATTCTAACTTGAGCTTGTACCATTTCGGGATTTGTTTTTCTCCCCGGCGCAACGCACAGATAAGTCATTTGATCCAAGCCGATGCCGAGAGCATTTCTAATCGCATCTCGATTCACAGGAATGCTTTGCAGTTCGCCAATTGCTACCGAACAAACAGGCAATCTTACTAACTGTTCTAAGTAATTTTTTTCAACACCAGGCGGATGAGTATGTTCGTCGCAAAGAAAGTAGTGATTGTCCGAAATATACGGCGCATCAAATCCTAGCCAAGAGACGCAAATCCCCGCCGGATATTGATACAGCACTTCGACATTTGTCGGTACTGTCATCGAGTCTAAGTCTATTAAAACATCCAAATCGTCTTGCACTACTTCGGCGAGGATTTCGCCACCGTCAGCAAAGCCGTTTGGATATTTTTGGGGCCAGTAAAACTTGCCCGCCATTTCTTCAAACCGTTGCGTAACTTCATCTCGGTTGAGTTTTCCGGTCACGTACAGGTGAACGTGGGGCGTGATCCGGCTTAATTCGCGAATTAAAGCTTCGCTACACCAACCTACTGAATGGCGGCGGAAGTGTTTGGAAAGGAAGCCGATTTTTAAAGGCTTTTGTCCTGTATAATTTGCGGATTTGATTCTGTTAAAAGGGCGCTGTGGTACCGCTTTTTGGTAGTATTCTTTGGCAATCAGTCGGTAGAAATTGGCATTTTTTTCGCGGTTATCTCGCAGGTGGGAAACTGCAAACATAAAGATTTCATAGAGCAGTTTTAGTTCCATGACGCTAAATGTTTCTACTTTTTCGTAGCAGAGTTTTTCAATTTCTTCGAGTTTCTGAATGGCCTGTTTGCTGACACCTGATTGTAGGTAAGAAAACACGTAGGCTGTGGCTGACATGACTGGCGCATTTTCGCCACAGTTTTCGCAGTATTTGTCGGCGACGCTGCGGGCTTTGGCTAGGTTGGTGGAGTGGCTTAGCAAGTCGCAGAGTTGTTGATGGGCTTCGCTCAATTTGGGGCTGCATTCGATCGCCTTTTCAAAATGGGCGATCGCCTCCAAGGGCTTATCTTGTTTCTGAATATGTCCCATTCGGCAGTAAACCTCTGCCCAATCCGGTTTTAATCGCAAAGCTTCCTGATAGCTGGTTAAAGCTTCTTCCAGCCGCCCCTGCATGGAAAAACAACTGCCGAGGTTTGCGTGAACTTCCGGCCAATCGGGCTTGATTTTCAGAGTATTTTGGTAGTTAGTAATCGCTTCTTCGTACTTGTTTTGCTGCAAGAAAGAATTGCCTAAATTGAAGTGTAGAACTTCTAATTCCGGCTTTAAAGCTACAGCTTGCTGATAGTTGATGATGGCGGCATCGAGATCGCCTTGTTGCGATCGCGCGCTGCCGATGTTACCATAAGCTTCAGCCCAATCTGGTTTAATGGCGAGGGCTTTTTCGTAACTTTCGATGGCTTCGTCACGCTTCCCTTGAGTGAAAAGTCGGTTGGCTAGGTTAAAGTGGAAGTCTGCACCCACAAGCTGGGGGTTAAGTTCGGATGTTCTCTGAAAACAGGCGATCGCTGCTTCGATGTCACCGTGTTTGTGATATACTTTCCCTAAATTCCAGTGAGCGCCTGCCAAATCTGGACTCAAAGCAATGGCTTGTTGGTAATGTGCGATCGCCTCTTCCAAACGCCCCATCTTAAAGTACATACTGCCGATATTGGCCCGCACTTCCGCAAAGTTTGGCTGCAATTCTAGGGCTTGGGAATAAGAGCGAATAGCAGCTTCAATTTTGCCTCCCGCTTGCAAAGCATTGCCTAAAGTTACGTAAGCATGAATGAAATCAGGTCGAATTTTTAGGGCTTGCTGACAAATTGCGATCGCCTCTTTAATCTTACCTTGAACTAAACAGTCTTCTGCCAGTCTTTTGTACGGTTCTACTTCTTGATAATTGGCAACTTGTCCGTTATCTGGAACATTCAGCGAGGTAACTTGTTCGGAAATTTCGTCGGGATTTGTAAACGGAGTATTTAAATTTTCATTAGTAGGCGCTGGCGACAAATTGATGCTCGAAGGTTGCAATCCGTAACCTTCATATTTGTTTACTGATAATGGTTGTGCGCTTGATTCCGTTTCTAATTCGATAAAATTACTGTCAGTAGTTTCCCGCTGTTTTTGTGCGATTAAACTCGATAGTTTATCCGCAGTATTAACATCTCGCGGTTGCAGTTGCAGCACTTTTTGATAGCAAGCAATTGCTGCATCTAACTTGCCTTGCTGCTGCAAAACATCGCCAAGCATCACATTAACCGAACACAAAGTGGGATTAATTACCAGAGCTTTTTGGTAATGACTTGCAGCCTGTGCCAATTGCCCTAACTTGTAATACATACTGCCAAGATTCGCGTTAGCTTCGGCAAAATTTGGCTGAATTTTTAAAGCTTGCAAATAAGCTTCTATTGCCATTTCTAGCTTGTCTTGAGCGTGCAGGGCATTGCCCATTGTCAAATAAGCGGGAGCAAAATTTGGTTTAAACTTAAGAGCGAAATTGACGGAGGCGATCGCACTTTCAAATTCGCCCTTCAAAACATAAACTTCTGCTAATTTTTTGTGATATTCAGCATCTTCCCAGTTAAACTCTAAAGCTTTCTTGTAACTTGCGCTCGCCTCATCAAGCCTACCGGCATCTTTCAGCCGATTTCCCTTGACAAAATAAGCTTGAGCTGCTTCTAAATCCACCAACGACTCCGCGATCATTTGCTCTACCACTATTACAGGTTGTACACTAATACTATTCAGCCATTCTACCCACTCTCGGGATCGTACAGACCAAACACACCCTCGATTTACATACTCTACCTGCTGTCTCAGATGATTCTCAGCAGTTGCGTCGCCCTCTTTTAAAACTCCGACTATCGCCTCTAAAAACCGCCTTGTATATCCCTCCCAATCTCGTTTGTCTGCACGGTTCCAATTAGTTACCGATGCCAAGTTTTCCATCCCTGACATTGAAACTAGACGAGCAAATCCCGCAGTTGTTTCCGGCAAAGCTGCCAATTCACTCGTCACAATCCGACAACCACTTGCCATCGCCTCCATCACGGCAATAGATGACGTTTCCGAATAGGTATTCGGGTAAGCTAAAACCGCGACTGAATGCAGTTGTCGCACGAGTTCGGGTTGCGGTATGGAACCGATGTACTCAACGCCTTCTGTTTCCTGACACTCTTCGTAAAGTTGACCGAAAAATAGCTGATTATCATTGTCGTCTATTTGGTGCACTTTCATGCTAGAAAACACTTTCAATCTGGTTCCCGGGACAGCTTGACGAATTTTGGGAAAAACTTTTAATAAAATATCGAGTCCGCGAAAGGGAGTGCTGGTGTAAGCGAGAATTGGCGGTTGAGATTTTTGCGATCGGATCGAAATATTATCATGGAAAATGTTAGCAAAACAAGGTGCGATCGCATTTCTTAAAACACAACAGCGATTCCAGTCAATTCCAAAACGTTGCTGAAATTGCTCACGCTGCCAATCGCTGACAAAAACAAAGGCATCGCAAGCATTTACTTCTGCCTTGTTGTTAAATTCTTGGAGAAATACAAAGCCCGGTTCGTTATGAATCCACAAAATTAACTTAGTATCTTCGCCCAAAAGCGGCTTAATTTCTAGTGCTTTGCCGACCATATTGACTATAACTAAAAAATCTAGCGATCGCAGCAATTCTAAATTAGATTTGTCCACCACCCTGCGCCTGCAATCAACACCGCGCGACATCCCCGGTTCGGAAGTATTGTTGAGTAAAAATACCTCATTTCCCTCGGCAGCCAAGGCCTCAGCCAAGTAACAAATAGCCGACTGAGTACCGCCCAAAGGTTCGCGGTAAGGAGTTTCAATATTATAATCCCAAGTGTAGGTATCCAGAAAACCGATTTTCATTATGGCAATTATCCGCCGATTTGTGAACTAGATTTTTTTTATTTAACCACAGAGGGCGCAGAGGGCGCAGAGAAGAAAGAGAGAATTTCCCACTTGAAACAATTTGCGAGTGCCGTCTCTTCTGCTTCTTCCTCTCTGCGTTCTCTGCGTTCTCTGCGGTTAAATAAATCCATAATAAATGCTATAATCTTAAAACTATTGAGGAGTATCCAACATGACCACAGAACAAGACCCCGTAAAATTGATGAAACAGCAAGTTGGCTTTGCAGCAGCCGATCGCGTAAAATCTGGTATGATTGTCGGACTCGGCACTGGGTCAACTACAGCTTATACTATTCAAGCATTGGGCGATCGTATAAAATCAGGTGAACTCAAAGATATCAAAGGAGTGCCGACATCTTTTCAATCAGAAGTATTAGCCAAACAGTACGGAGTACCGCTGACAACACTCGATGAAATTGACAGAATAGATATTGCGATTGACGGCGCCGATGAAGTCGATTCCCAGCTAAACTTAATTAAAGGAGGCGGCGCCGCCCACACCCGCGAAAAAGTTGTCGATTACCTCGCAACTCAGTTTATTGTAGTCGTTGACAGTTCCAAAATGGTCGAGAAATTGGGTTCGACTTTTCGAGTCCCAATCGAAGTTATACCAATGGCTATCGCACCAGTTACCCGCGCTATTGAAAAATTGGGTGGCAAACCAGAACTCCGTATGGGTGTGAAAAAAGCCGGCCCAGTAATTACCGACCAAGGTAACATGGTAATCGATGTTAAATTCGACAATCTAGACAATCCAGTCGAACTTGAAAAAACCTTAAATAACATTCCCGGCGTATTAGAAAATGGCTTGTTTGTCAACTGTACAGATTTAGTTTTAGTCGGCGAAATCAAGGACGGAAAACCAGTAGTCCGGGAGATTTCTAAATAGTCAAGACTTACTCACAGGTTGTCAAAAACTATTTGTGGAACAGGCATCTTGCCTGTTCTTGTAAAAAAGAATATAGCGAGATTTCTAAATAGTCAAGACTTACTCACAGGTTGTCAAAAACTATTTGTGGAACAGGCATCTTGCCTGTTCTTGTAAAAAAAAATATAGCGGTTTTCAAAGAAGTGAGCTTCGGAAAAATGTTAACTTGTAGGGTTGTTCTCTCAACTGTCAACTTTCAACAGTCAACTGTCTACTGTTTATGATGCAATATCGCAGATTCGGCCGCACAGAATTATCCATGCCCGTCTTTTCCTGCGGCGGCATGAGATACCAATACAAATGGCAAGACGTACCAGCAAATGAAATTCCACCCGACAACCAGAAAAATCTAGAAGCGACTATTCGCTACTCTGTAGAATGCGGGATAAATCACATAGAAACTGCTCGCGGTTACGGCACTTCTGAAATGCAATTGGGGTTGATATTGCCGAAGTTTCCCCGAAAAGAGTTGATAATTCAAACTAAAATTACTCCTAAACCTAGTTGTCAGGAGTTTCTGGAAGAGTTTGATAAATCCTTAGCTTATTTGCAACTAGAATACGTTGATTTGCTGTCAATACATGGCATTAATACGTGGGAATTGCTAGAGGATTGTCTGCGCCCAGGTAGTTATATGGATGTTGCTAAAAAATTACAAGCATCAGGGAAAGTTCGGTTTATTGGTTTTTCAACTCACGGCCCGACAGATGTAATTGTTAAAACAATTGAAACTAATCAATTTGATTATCTTAACTTGCACTGGTACTACATCAATCAAAGTAATTGGCCTGCAATTGAAGCTGCTAAACGTCACGATATGGGCGTTTTTATTATTAGTCCTTCCGACAAAGGCGGTCAACTTTATAACCCGTCGCCAAAATTGGTAGATTTGTGCTATCCGCTGAGTCCGATGGTGTTTAATGATTTGTTTTGTTTGTCGCATCCTCATGTACATACTTTGAGTTTGGGTGCTGCTAAACCTGAAGATTTTAATGAGCATCTGACAACTTTAGAATTGTCAGATAAAGCCGATAAAATTTTGCCACCGATATTAGCAAGGTTGGAAAATGCAGCGATTGATAAATTAGGAGAAGATTGGTTTAAGACTTGGCACGTCGGTTTACCAACTATCGAAAATACTCCCGGAGGTATTAACATTCCAGTGATTTTGTGGCTGTGGAATTTGGCGAATGCTTACGATGCGATCGACTATTGCAAGATGCGCTACAACCTCTTAGGTAATGCGGGGCACTGGTTTCCCGGCAAAAAAGCAGATCGCCTCGATGAATTAGACTTGCGCCGCTGTCTCGCCCACAGCCCCCATGCTGCGAAAATTCCTGGTATTCTCCAAGCAGCCGATCGACTTTTTGGAGGCGAAGCCCAGCAGCGCCTATCCCAAAAATAATCTAAAAAAAACCCGGTTTCGACAGAGAAACCGGGTTGATTAACCGGAACACGTGAGATTTACTTACGCGCACACAATTAGCGTATACTTGAGTAACTGTAACAACATCGCCCATCCGTCTCATCCATTCGGGCGATATAACTTTTTTTTCCAAACTCGCTCCCATTTTGCTTTAAGCTGAGATAAAACAGTTAATAATTCACTTGGTAATTTTTATGACACTCAAACGCCGAGATTTCTTGTATTTGCTGACTGCTAGCGTCGGATCTATTACCGTAGGTGCTTGCCAAGCGTCAGGAAATAATGTAGTGCAAGCAAGTTCAGCTCCCAAAGATACAAAAATAGCTCAAACTCCCGGCCCTTTTACACTGCCGCCTCTGCCTTACGAATACAACGCTTTAGAACCGCACATCGACGCGCGAACAATGCAATTTCACCACGACAAACACCACGCCGCCTACGTTAAAAACCTCAACGATGCTGTCAGCAAATACCCGGATCTTAAAAATGTAACTGTTGAAAATATGCTCAAAGATTTGAGCAAAGTGCCGGAAGATATTCGCACAACCGTGCGTAACAATGGCGGCGGACACTTAAATCACAGTATGTTTTGGGAAATCATGAGTCCCAAAGGTGGCGGCGAACCCACTGGGGCAATTGCCACAGCAATTAAGCAAAGTTTCGGCAGTGTTGACGATTTTAAAGCAAAATTTAATGAAGCAGGTACTAAACGTTTTGGTAGCGGTTGGGTTTGGCTAGTCCGCACAAAAGCTGGCAAACTTGAGATTGCAACTACTGCTAATCAAGATACTCCTTTAATGGAAGGCAACTATCCAATTATGGGTAATGATGTTTGGGAACACGCTTATTATCTCAAGTACCAAAACCTGCGCGCCGACTACTTAAAAGCTTGGTGGAATGTTGTTAATTGGACTGAAATTAACAAACGCTACGAAAAGGCGATCGGTTAGTTTCACAAAGATAAGATGGCGGTTGTTTTAACCGCCGTCTTATCTGAAACGGCTTCAGCTAGCGAGTAGGGCGCTCAAACTGCTTTACAACTTTCCGCAAGTAAACGCAGTGGCGCGGGCCCTGACTCGTCGGCGTTGTGAATGCTTCCACTGACTCAACAGTGCCGCCTAAACGCTCGATCGCACTTTGCAACTCCGTCTCCTCCTCCACCGTCCAATTCCCACGGTAAAGTACAGCCAAACCACCATCTTTCAGCAGCGGTAGCGCGCATTTAGCGCACAGAGAAGCCGCTCCAACTGCTCGCAGAAGCGCTATATCGTAAGCTTGTTTGTGATGTGGCAATCGGGCAATTTCATCGGATCTGCCCAGCAAAGTCACAGCATTTTCTATCCCTAAAGACGGCAAAACTGTGTCCAGAAAAGTAATTTTCTTGCGGGTAGAATCGAGCAAAGTAACTGATAAATGCGGCAGGGCGATCGCGATCGGCAACCCCGGAAAACCCCCACCAGTCCCAATGTCGATCGCCTTCAACACCGACTCAGCGGGCAATTCGCCATTTTCTGCCGAATTGTGATTAGCTGGCAGTAGTCTCGCAATTCCCCGCAGAGAATCCCACAAATGTTTTTCCCAAAAGTCGATCGGCTCGGTAATGCGAGTTAAATTCAAGGAACGATTACCCTCGACAATTAACTCATAAAGCCGCTGAAATTGTTGCTGTTGTGATTGATCCGGCTGCCAATTCACCGTTTTTTGCCACAATTCATTCATCTGGGGTAGCACAGGCATTGTAATCTGATTCATCTTCTATTTCCACTCTTTCTTGACATACTCTAAACCAATGACTAATCACTAATCACTAATGACTAAGAACCAACAAAACTCGTTTCCTTAGCCTCTAGTTTTGCCCGATCGACCTCCTGCAAATCCCCGTAGTCTAATGTCCAAAACTTATCAGCAACGCCCAACAAATCGCTAGCATCGTGAGTAACAATCAACAAAGTCCAGTGACTTTTCAACTTGCTCAACAAGTTTACCAACTGTCGGCGCATCGACCAATCCAAACCCGCCGTCGGTTCGTCCAAAAGCAGCAAATGCGGCTGTCGAATTAACTGCACAGCCAGCGCTACCCTGCGCTGTTGTCCGCCACTCAAAGCGTGGGGAGAAGCGCTCAGCGGCAAATGTCCAAGCCCCACTTCTGCCATTGCTGAGTTAATTTGTTCTTGTCCCAATTCAGGATGTCCCAGTCGCAATTCTTCTAAAATTGTGCCTCCGCAAAAATGTCTTTCTGGAAACTGGAACACTAAACCTCCTAACTGTTGTAAGTGTTCCGGTGTTAATTCCTGTTCGCGCCAGCGGATGTCACCGCTAGTTTTTTCCGCTAAACCTGCTAATATTTCTAATAGTGTGCTTTTGCCTGAACCGCTACGGCCGACAATCAGCCCCATTTGCTGCGACGGCAGTTCTAAGTTAATGTTTTTCAGAATAGCATTCGGACAGGCTGTAGGATGATATACTAATTTTTTTAGATAAAGCATTAATGGCAGTTGTTATTGGTCATTGGTCATCGGTCATTGGTCATCGGTCATCGGTCATTGGTCATCGGTCATTGGTCGGAAAAAATAAAAATACTTATTTTTTATCGGCGAACCCCTGCTTGTGCTATTAATAGTTGAGGCTTTTTCTGGCTGATGCCGATCGCCCACAATTATTTTACATAAATCTTTACAAAAATCGACTTTTTTTTTTGAGTTCTCCCCCTTGATTTTTAGATTCTTTGATGCTATTATTTAATAATGGAAATATGTGCAGAAAATTTATAAATGCTCACAATCCCATTATTAAACTATACAGCAACAGCCAGCAAAAATCAAGACTATCCGATCAATTTTTGAGTCGCGGCCGAGAAGTCTGAACTTTAAATTTTCTTTCTTCCCAGTTTACAATCAATTGCTTTTTGAGAATTGACGATGATGAAAACTATTTTAGCGTCTATTGGCAACCAAATGTTAAGTTCTAAACAGGCAGTGCGGGCGATCGCCCTTTCAGCAAGTGCGATCGCCCTGGGCCTCTGCATCAACTCCGCAGTAGCGCGCGATCCCTTTCGCACCAGCAACCCGCAGGCGATCGGGCCCAACACCGAAATCGCCTTCAAAACAATGTTTCAGCAAGGAAACTACAAAATAGCGAAAGCACAAGTTCAACAAGCACTATCAGCCGAACCAAACGAACCGCTAGCCTATGCAATGGCAGCCTCATTATCCTACATCGAGCAGGACTTAAACTCGATGAATTCCTACGCCCAAAAAACCCGCGAAGTCGGCGAAAAATTAAGCAAGACTAACCCCTTGCGCGGCAACATTTACATAGCAGCAGGCCACTTTCTCGAAGGGGCGAACATTATAGCAAAAGAAGGAACAGCCAAAGGCGCGCCCCAGGCTTTGACTAAATTGCGAGTAGTATTTCAATACCTAGATGCCGCCGACAAAATTGCGCCCAACGACCCCGAACTCAACCTGCTCAAAGGCTACATGGATTTAATGCTAGCCACAAACCTGCCCTTTTCCAACCCCAGCGAAGCCATTAAACGACTAGAAGAAAAGGCCTTTCCCCGTTACTTAGCTTATCGCGGCATAGCAGTAGGCTATCGAGACTTAAAAAACTACGATCGCGCTTTAGAATTTGCCAACAAATCCCTAGCAGAAACACCCAACAATCCAGAAATCCTCTATCTAAAAGCACAAATCTTATTTTCCCAATCCCGGGGGAAAGATAGCAACAAAACCTTACTTGAAGAAGCTCAAAAAAACTTCGACGCCGCCCTAGCAAAACCAGACCAACTGCCGCGCAGCTTAGTAGCCGAAATCTTCTTTCAGCAGTGCAAAAATCGCAACCGTCTCGACAGTAAATCTCGCGACTGTGACCCGATGCGCGATAAAATCAGAGATGCAGATGGCATCTGGGGGCCGGCGGCCTTACCGCCACTATAAACAGTTGACAGTACCATCTTGGCGGTTGTTATTAACAAGGATAAAACTTGATGCAAGTACAGTTTCGCGAATTTAATCCATTTGACCTCTGGATTTGGCTGAAGTTCAGCAACGTGCCTTCAAACGGTGAAAAACAGTATGTTGAAGAAGTGTTTGACTCTTGGTTTTTCTTAGGAAAACTGGGAGGATTTAATGCCGAAAATTTGCAAGTGCAAGATGAAGGCTTAGACATCAGCGATATGAATTACGATGTTAATCTAGCCGACCAAAGTATGATGGCTTTGATGCACAATATGGGAGAAATGGAGTACGAAGGTTCTTGGGCTCGCTGCTGGTTTGACTTGGGTACTAGCGATGCGATTGGCATCGATGTTTTAATTAATGTTTTCCAGCAACTCAGCAAAGAATTCGTAACAGTTGAAGAACTGATTATTGGTGGAGAAAATATAGACTGGCCCGTTGAAAACAGGAGAAATAGAGAGGGTTTTGAGCCTGACAATTAACTCATGAATACCTCCTTCTACTCGTTACTAGGAAGAGCCTAGTAATATCAATTCCGGTTACACCGTCAGGATATAGAGGAGACTGCACGTGCCCTTGGACTACGACAGATTAATTGTAGGGACTAAGGCCAAGCCGTCTCCTAATTTCTTACACATAAGGAGACTAGAAACCGGGTTTTACGAAAATACATGATTGTAACCCGCAGATTTGATGAAAAACCCGGTTTCTTTGTCGGAGTGCGTCCAGGAGTAATTTACCTACCTTAAACGGGTTAGTGGGGCCAAAACCTGATAGAGCAAAGAGTTGATAAAACCGAGGGCAATTGCCCCCAGCAAAGCACTCCAAATTCCCCACCGCAAGCGAAATCCATCCACTAGCCAAGCCGCCAATCCAAAGATAGCAGCATTGATAACAATCATAAACAAACCAAAAGTTATCAACACCGCTGGAAAAGTAAACAATAAGAAAATCGGTCGCACTAAAACATTCAGCAAGCCAAAAACCGCAGCGGAAACCATCGCTTTTCCAAAACTGTCAATGTCTACCCCGATGGGCAACTTGGAAATAATAAAAAAGCTCACAGATGTTACCACCCAAGCAATTGCCAACGAAACGATATCCATTTGGTTATCTCCTTAAAAAAAGCTAAACATTAAATCGGAACAACAACACATCCCCCTCTTGTACAACATACTCTTTTCCTTCACTGCGAACCAGGCCTTTTTCCTTAGCCGCATTCATCGCGCCCGTGGTAACTAAATCTTGATAAGCCACAGTTTCGGCTCGGATAAAACCCCGCTCAAAATCGGAGTGAATCACTCCCGCAGCTTGTGGTGCTAACATTCCGGCGATAATTGTCCAAGCGCGAGTTTCCTTTGGCCCGCTAGTAAAATAAGTCCGCAAACCCAATAATTCGTAAGTAGCTCGAATCAGAGATTTTAAGCCACCTTCTTTCACCCCCAGAGATTCGAGGAAATCAAGCCGTTCATCCTCTGGTAACTCCACCAATTCTGACTCAACTTGTGCCGAAACTATGACAACTTTAGCATTTTCTGCTGCTGCTATTTCTCGTACTTGTTCGACATAGCTATTTCCTGTACCTAAATCGTCCTCAGATACGTTGGCTGCATAGATAATTGGTTTGTTTGTCAGTAATTCCAAACCTTTAATTAATTCAGCTTCCTCATCTGTGAAACTATACTGGCGTGCTGGTTTACCTGCATTCAAAACTTCGACTAATTTTTCGAGGATGTCCACTTCTGCTTGAGCTTCCTTATTGCTGCGGGCTTGTTTGCGAGTGCGATCGAGCCTGCGTTCAATTTGAGCTAAATCTGCTAGAATTAGTTCCAAATTAATAATGTCAATATCTCGGATCGGATCGACAGAACCTGCAACGTGAATGATATCATCATTGTCAAAGCAGCGGACAACATGGGCGATCGCATCTACGGCCCGAATATGAGACAAAAACTGATTTCCCAATCCTTCCCCTTGACTCGCGCCCTTCACCAAACCCGCAATATCCACAAACTCCATCCGCGTGGGCACTGTTTGCGCGGAATTGCAAATATCGCTCAGCACCTTCAAGCGTTCGTCTGGTACTGCCACGATACCCGTGTTTGGCTCGATCGTACAAAAAGGAAAATTAGCAGCAGTAGCCTTGGCATTAGCCACCAAAGCATTAAACAAGGTAGATTTGCCAACATTAGGCAGTCCGACAATTCCGGCGGTAAGCATGGCTATTTACAAACATATAACTGTATCAAAATATCATGGCGATCGCAATATATCTGACTTGCGCCTTGTAACTTCTACGGCTAAGCTTGAATAAATTTCTAACTTGAGGTAGATGGCTCAATGGTTAACAAGTTGTTAAACAAAGCAATGATCGCTGCGGGGCTGTCACTGCCATTGGTAGCGCTGGCAGCATCTAGCGTTTTCGCTCAGATAGTCAGAGTTTCGGTGATTAACAACAGCGGGAAGACGATGACAGCCGTCTATATGTCTCCTCCCGATCAGGAGACTTGGGGGAAAAATGAGCTAGAGGCCCCGATTGACGATCGCGAAAAGGCAGATTTCGAGTGGAATCGAGCTGACTATGGCGGCTCAGAAGGGGGCTGTGTTTTTGATGTCAGGGCCGAATATTCTGACGGCAAAGCCACTGATTTGGATGCTGTTGACCTTTGTAAAGAGACTGCACTCAACTTCAATTAATCGATGACTTAGGCAAAAACCGGGTTTTTCTAAGCCCCGCATTCAACAAACGGATTTTGGACTTTGGAGAAACCCGGTTTTGGCGACTTCACACACAGTCTTAAAATTCGCGATCGACTAAAACATCATTTAAATCGGTTCAGGGATAGTCTGAGGAATTGGGGCCGGCACTGTTTGGGGAATCGGAGAGGGTACTGTTTCCGGCACCGGTTCGGGAATTGGCTGCGGAATTGGCGCAGGTACGGGCTGCGGTATGATCCCTGGAATGATGTCGGGAAGGGGGGTACCGGGTACTGGTGGCGATGCGGGTATAGTCGGCAGCCCCGGTTCGGTACTGGGAATCTGCGGCCCTGGAAAGGGAGTAGGGTTGGGATTAATCACGGTAATTCTATTAATAACTCGATATAATCAAGATATATAAAAAAAACCAATCCGACATCTATCTAAATAGTGAAAATTTATTCAAAACGAGGCATTGTCAGCCTGTAGTTTTGCTGACTAAAATCGCGTACATAATGCCCGTAGGGGCGGGTTCACCAACTATCAACGCCTGAAACAAGCAATCTCAAAAACCCGCCCCCACCCCACCAACAATCATCATCTACATATTGAATGTCAAGATGTCTCCAGAAAAGCCTGTAAAGGGCTGGATGCCTAACCCCTACACCCCACAATAATTTTTGGAGTTATTGGTGCGATGGGGGCGGGTTTATATAGATTGTTGATCATGGTTATATATTGTTGGTGAACCCGCCCCCACGAGATATTAGTAAAACGAGCGAAATGTAGATTTTTATAATGTTGTAGGATCGGACATGATAAATTAAATCAGGATGAAGCATATCAGCGATGAACTCTCAAACAAAAACACCTTTATTAGATGCTTTGCGCGATCGCACAAATCACCCTCACGCCCCATTTTATGCCCCCGGACACAAAGGCGGTCAAGGAATATCTAAGCCACTGGTTGAATTGTTGGGTGCACAAGTATTTCGATCGGACTTGCCGGAATTGCCAGAATTAGATAATCTCTTCAATCCAGAAGGCGTAATTGCAGAAGCTCAGAATTTAGCTGCGGAGGCATTTGGAGCCGAACATACTCGGTTTTTAGTCAACGGTTCGACTTGCGGAATCATGGCGGCAATTGTCGCGACTTGCGGGCCAGGCGACAAAGTTATCCTACCTCGAAATATCCACTCATCGGCAATTTCTGGTTTGATTTTATCCGGCGCAATTCCCATTTTTGTCAATCCCGAATACAACTCGGATTGGGATATTGCCAACTGCATCACAGCCGCATCCGTAGCATCCGCATTAAAACAGCATCCCGATGCGAAAGCAGTCATGGTGGTTTACCCAACTTATCACGGCGTGTGTGGAGATTTGCGGGCGATCGCCAAAATTACTCATCAATACAACATACCATTATTAGTGGATGAAGCCCACGGCGCACACTTTAACTTTCATCCAAACTTGCCAGAATCGGCACTATCAGCCGGCGCTGATTTAACAGTACAATCAATCCATAAAACCCTCGGTGCAATGACACAAGCATCGATGTTGCACATTAAGGGTTCTAGGGTAGATATCCAAAAAATTAATCTAGCATTACAGTTAGTACAATCCACCAGTCCGAGTTACATACTATTAGCATCCCTGGACGCAGCGCGCCAACAAATCGCACTCCACGGCCAAGAGTTAATGACCCAAACTTTATTATTAGCGGAAAAAGCGCGATCGGGCATATCTCAAATTTCCGGTTTATCAGTTTTAGAACCATTAAATACACCAGGTTTTGTCAAATTAGACCAAACGAGACTGACAGTAAAAGTATCAAATTTAGGAATCACAGGATTTGCCGCTGATGAAATTCTGAACTCTCAACTCGGTGTCACCGCAGAATTGCCGATGCCGCAACATCTCACATTTATTATCAGCTTGGGAAATACAGAAACAGATATCGACAATCTAGTTCAAGGTTTCCAGAATTTGACTCACAATTTAGGAGGCGGACACGGGGACTGCGCCCATACAACTGCGGGCGAGCAAGATGCCCACCCCACAAGAAAATTCACTCTTTGTGGAACAGGCATCTTGCCTGTTCTTGAGAATGGTGTAATATCTCAGTTAGGATTTCCTCCTCCTCCACTCTCCCCCCGCGAGGCCTTCTTTTCCCCATCGGAAACAGTAGCAGCAGACAAAGCAGTCGATCGCATCAGTGCCGAACTCATCTGCCCTTATCCCCCAGGAATACCCGTTTTGATGCCCGGTGAAATCATCACCCAAGAAGCCCAGGAATACCTGCAACAAATCCTTGCTTCAGGCGGAAAAATCACAGGTTGCAGCGATCCCCGCCTCCAAACTCTCAAGATTGTGCCACAGTAAATTTGAGGAAGATGGGGAAATGGGGAGAATTTATTTCTAACTTCAGTCTTGCTTCTAGCTAAAATCTAAAATCTAAAATCTAAAATAAAACTATGCTTTGGCCCTACGTCACTCCTGGTATCCCAGACGATTTATTTGAACGTTTACCCGGTATTCCCATGAGTAAGCGAGAAGTCCGACTGCTGTTAATCTCACACCTGCGGCTGCAAGCAGACTCCGTGGTGTGGGACATTGGCGCAGGTACTGGTACGATCGCCGTAGAAACAGGTTTGCTATGTCCCAAAGGTCGGATTATCGCCGTAGAAAGGGACGAAGAAGTAGCAAGCTTGATTCGCAGAAATTGCGATCGTTTCGAGCTCAACAACGTAGAAGTCATTGAAGGTAGCGCCCCCGAATGCCTCAAAAATTTGTCCCACCCCCCTCACCGAGTTTGCATCGAAGGAGGTAGACCGATTAAAGCCATTGTCCAAGCAGCCTGGGGGTACTTGCAACCCCACGGTCGAATCGTAGCGACAGCAGGGAATTTAGAAAATCTTTATGCCCTTTCCGAAAGCTTCGCCGAATTGCAAGTCCGCAACATCGAAGTAGTCCAGTCCGCCATCAACCGCTTGGAGACTCGCGGCCGCCATCAAACCTTTGCTGCGGTTAATCCCATGTTTATTCTCAGTGGCGAAAAGTTCGATTAAAAGTCAGTTGAGTGTTGACGGTTGAGTGTTGACAGTTGTTATTGGTTATTGGTTATTGGTTATTGGTTATTGGTTATTGGTTACGCATCACCTTCCGGGCTCTGCCTCCAACGCCCGATGCCCTATTCCCGATGCCCGATGCCCCATTCCCATGACTAAATGTAAAATTTAACCTTGTTTAATAAGTCCCGTTAACCTTCATACTTAGGATAAGGGCGACCATAGCTCGATCGATCGCCTAACTTCAGATATTGGATGACCGATAGGGGATGGGAGTTAGCTGTGCAAGGGAAGAACTCGTGTCCTAGAAAAATCCAAAATCCAATATCGAATCACCTACCGCCGTTGCAAGAGAAATTCATTTTATGCCTTGGTCCCGTATCCTGAGTGGAATAGTTGCGATCGTCCTTGCTTTAGGAATGATTATTTTGGGAGGATGGTATTTCACCGTCGGCTTCGGGATCATCGTTTACCTAGGTCAATTGGAATATTTTCAATTAGCCAGGGCTAAGGGCATTGCACCTGCTGGCAAAACTACCTTAGTTGTCAGTCAAGTTCTGCTAATTACTGCCGCCCTTGCACCGCAATTCGTAGATGCGATGTTTCCCCTAGCTGGAACCTTCATCTGTTTCTACCTGTTGTTCCAACCGAAGTTATCAACGATCGCCGATATTGCCGCTTCTATTTTAGGATTGTTCTACGGCGGCTATTTGCCCAGCTATTGGATACGGCTGCGAGTCGGACTTGACCCAGTTTATCAAGCTACAACTGGACTGGGACAAGCAGTGGCTAGCAATTTGCCGGTTCACATTTACTCGCCGCAGTCTTGGACAAACCTCAGTAATATATCTTTGGGATTGACTTCCCTACTCCTGGCTTTCCTCTGCATCTGGGCTGCGGACATTGGTGCTTATTTTGTTGGCAAATTCTTCGGCCGCACTAGCCTGTCCCACATCAGTCCCAAAAAGACGGTTGAAGGCGCGGTGTTTGGGGTTTGTGGCAGCATCGCAGTTGGTGCCGTTGGGTCTTGGTATTTGGATTGGCCAGGCTGGCCTTATACTGGTGCTGCTTTTGGTTTATTGATTGGTGTTGCGAGTTTGTTGGGTGATTTAACTGAGTCGATGATGAAGCGAGATGCTGGTGTTAAGGATTCGGGGCAGTTGATCCCCGGTCACGGTGGTATTCTCGATCGCACTGATAGTTATGTTTTTACCGCACCGTTAGTTTACTATTTTGTGACTTTGCTCTTGCCCGCGATCGACTTTTATCTAATTAATCGGTAATTGGGCATTGGGCATTGGGCATTGGGAATTGGGCATTGGTAACTAATGACAACAGTTAACAGTCAACAGTCAAC
>JAJAYT010000093.1 GCA_026786085.1 Microcoleus sp. CAN_BIN18
AATAAAACCTCGCGTCAAAAAACAAAAAAAACATGGGCCCGCGCGCCCCCACTAACCCCCCCCAACCCCCCCACAAAACGCCCCAACGATCGAACTATTTAAAATTCCCGGCGGGAAAATATGGCGATCGCAATTGACAGCAGCAACACCACATACAGCAAACCGTAACCAGCATCTGTAATCAAACCCGCCAAGTAAGGAACTTGTCCATAAACAGCATCATTTCTCAAATTGAATCTGGCTAAATCGGGCAAAACCAGATAAAGTCCCATCATCAATTGTTCAATACCAGGATTTTTGGTTAACTTCCCCAAAGCCACTAAATCCCGGGTGGAATGTCCCATCAAGTAAACGCCAAATGTCAGTAAAGTTGCCAGCAGCGAACTACTAAACACCCCGAATAAAATCCCAACACCAGCCATCAGACACAGCTCAAACCAAACAAACAGCGAAGCAATTAAAATACTACCCAAAGGGTAAGGAATCCGGCTCAAACTCAGAATAGCCAGATAGATTGCAGTCATTGCTGCGACAAGCACAGCCAGCACCGATGACAGCCCTAAATGCTTGCCCACAATTAACTCAGCGCGACTTATCGGCTTGGCAATTAATAGGTAAACAGTCCGCTTTTCAATTTCTTTGTTCACCAGTCCAGTAGCCACAAAAACTGTGACAATTAGACCGAGGATGCTCATCGCAGCCAAACCTATATCTAAGATTATTTTTTTCTCGGTTGTCGCTGCCAATTCCGGTATCAACCGCACCACAGCTCCCATCAACAGAGCAAAAATAATAACTAAGTAAAGGATGCGATCGCGAATTACTTCCCAAAATACATTTGTAGCGACTGTCAAGATTCTTCTCAAATTCATTTGGAAATTGGAAATTGGGAATTGGAAATTGGGAATTGGGAATTTGTAAATCAGGACTTATGCAAAGCCTTTATACGTAGGGTGCTTAGGTTGCACCTTACTGCTTGGAAATTGGTAAATGATATCAAATCCTCTCTTCACCAAAATAGTAAGTCCGAGTTAATTGTTAATTGTTAACTGTTAACTGTCAACTGTTAACTGTCAACCGTCAACTCTCAGATGTATGTAGGATGCTTAGGTTGCACCTTACTGGTTGGGAATTGGGAATTGGTAAATGAGATCACATTACAGCAGCAGCATCATCATCTACTGCTGTAATGTTTGCATCTAGCTGCGAAACGATCAAACTTGACTATCTCCGGGAGTTCCATCTTTTTTCAGTCCGGGTTTAGGGCTCTTGATAGCGTCGCAGGTTACAGTCGCCCGATTCCCTGCATCGAAAACCTCACAAGACTTGGTATACGAATATATTTCCGGTCGAAAAACCAGCCCCAGCCAAGTTGCCTGCATCTCTAACTGATAGCGGGACTGTCCTTGGACAATCGAAGTTTTGACATCCCAACTCGCATCTTCTGGGACTGTCCCAATTGTTCCTAACGCTTGATTCTTGAGAAAAAATCGCTCGTTGTCAATATCTATTAACATTTGTTCAACCTGGGCCCACGGTTTTGTGCGGGCTTCATTTTGCAGGTATCTATCCATTGCATTGAGGATGACAACTCCTCGGGAGCGATTAATAGTTGGCTGTTGAAATGTCACCACATAATCGCTTTGTCTCAAATCCTGCGATAAAATACTCGGGTATTGTTGTATCCAACCTTGAACTAAAAAGTGAAAGGCAAACCAACAGGAAAACGTCACATGAATTAGAGTAATCATCAAAAACTGAGGGCGAATCAACTCCTTGATACTTTCCCGTTTTGAATCGCTCTTCCAAACCCTGATGATAGCAAGAACTACTACTGCTATAATCGGCCCGGATATCCATGCTATTTCCTTTTTGTCCGACGGCAATCTTACCAGCAACCACAAGCCAATTAAGATGCTTGTCACCCACGGACTCAGACTTACTCCTTTGATCGCAAAAGGTGGCTGGCTGGTCAGCAAACCCATTGAAAGTATAAAAAATAACCAGCTCATATCAAAAAGCAGAGTTCTCGTCGGCCAGTCAGTGACTGCCGCCACCGACAGCAAAGCTAAAAAGATGCTGAGCAGTAAAGGGGTCTTCCAGTGGACAACTCTAGGCGGTATCATCGCCTTTTGAACTTTTTTATTGGTTTCCCAAAGGTTAGTCCTCAGCTTAGCGAGTTGCTGAGTGACATCCAAAAATTGCTTCATCATAGATTGTAATTACTGACGCTTTGCAAAAAGAATACGGCCAAAATAACGATATTGCTGACTGTGTGGGAGATTAAAACTGCCCCGAATTGGGTAGTTACTCGAAAAGCTTTTTTGGGAGGACGCTTGGTGAGGGTAGCTGGCCCCATAAATTGAGGTACAGAAGATTTTTTGTTCCCAGAGGCCATCTTTTCTACGAATTCTAATCCTTTCCATTTCGCTAGGAAAGTTACTGCCAATATTGAGACTGCTATTAGAGTTATTGGGCCGTAAATATCCTGACCTCCTCCCAATAATATATAACCGATTAGCCGTTCTCGCAAATCTTTGGGAAGAACGCTTTCGATGCCGAAGAAAACTAACCAGCCTACGCAAGTACAAGATAAATTGAGGATGGCTGTATATTCAACGCTGGTTCTGGGGCCAAGTTTCAGTAGTTTTTGGAGGAACCAGGATTCGATTGCGATCGCCAAAAATATAATTAATACTTGCACCAAAACAGTCCGAAATGGGAAAACACTCGCAATCATAAGCTTTCAGGTATATCAGTCTGTGTTAAATTTTAATTGTACATCACAAGGGGCAGAATCTTGACCGCAGATTTGAGCCAATAATTGGGTTCCTGACCGCCGAAGAGTAAAATTGGCGGTTGAGACAATATCGTATAATCTTTTGAGATCCGCCAACAGAATGGAAACATTGAATATTCAATAGGCGCGATCGAATACCCACCCCGAGACAGACTCAAATAACTGCTGATTATGGTAAGGAATGGCATTGGTATTCGGACAGCCTCATCCCGCTCGGAACGCGTCGCGGGTCAGATTCACGTCTACGACGGCGCAGGTAAAGGCAAGTCTCAGGCAGCTTTGGGAGTAGTGTTGCGCTCGATCGGGCTGGGTATCAATTCTGACTCGCCCACCCGAGTCTTGTTGCTGCGCTTTCTCAAAGGCCCCGGCCGCTCCTACGACGAAGACGGGGCAATCGAAGCCCTGCAACGGGCATTTCCGCACTTGATTGACCAAGTGCGCACCGGTAGAGCCGAATATTTTGGGGCCGAAGCAATCACCCGCTTCGATCGCGCGGAAGCTCAGCGAGGCTGGGATATCGCCAAAGGAGCGATCGCCAGCGAACTCTATTCCGTCGTGGTTCTAGACGAACTAAACCCCGTATTGGACTTAGGTTTGCTGCCCGTTGACGAAGTAGTCCAAACCCTCAAAAACAAACCAGAATATTTAGAAGTAATCGCCACAGGCCGAGCAGCCCCCGAAGCTTTGCTCGAAATTGCCGACTTGCACTCAGAAATGAAGCCGCACTATCACCCCGCAGCGGCAGAGCATAATATTTCCGGTATCGAAATATACACCGGAGCAGGCAAAGGCAAGTCAACAAGCGCTTTGGGCAAAGCTTTGCAGGCGATCGGCAGGGGTATCAGCCAAGACCAATCCCACCGCGTGTTAATCGTACAGTGGCTCAAAGGTGGTACTGGTTATACAGAAGATGCGGCGATCTCCGCTTTGCGCCAAAGTTACCCGCAGCTAGTAGACCATCAGCGGTGCGGCCGAGATGCTATAGTTTGGCGGGGACAACAGCAAGAGTTAGATTGCATCGAAGCAGAACGCGGCTGGGAAATCGCTAAAATGGCGATCGCCAGCGGCTGGTATAAAACGATCATTCTCGATGAACTCAATCCCACAGTAGACTTAGAACTGCTGCCGGTAGAGCCGATCGTCGAAGCACTGCTGCGCAAGCCCCGCGATACAGAAATTATTATCACCGGGCGCTGCTACAAACCCCACGCTTACTTTGACTTGGCAAGCGTACACTCCGAGGTATACTGTCACAAACACTACGGCGATCGGGGCGTAGAACTAAAGCGGGGCGTAGACTTTTAAGGCTCGCAGTGGTACGAAGTTCGATCGTACCAAAATTATTTAAACACCACCCTGCCTGGGAAACCGAAAATTGCCACATAGCCCGATCACAAATCTCCCAATTTTCCTTGTCTTCCCGATCGGTGCGATCGACCTTTTTTAATCTTTAATTTCCTCCTGCGGACGCGATCCCCGACCGCCAATCCAGAATGGAACATTCAGAATATCAGCCGCGTCTTGTCGATCGTGAGGACCTGAGACTCTGCCAAAGGATTATAAAAGGGTGGAAGGTATTGAAAATAAAAACTTACAAGCAAAAAGTCCGCGACGGAGAAAGTCTAGACAGGGTTAACCCCATTAGGCTAGACTTGCGGCTGGCAAACAAGTTAAACTACAGCGGCATCCAAACATTCGGTGTTCTAGGCAGTGTCTGTAGTCGCACCAGCGATGACCAATTAAGTAGAGGAGTGAAGCTGTAATGACAACGTTAGATGACAATCCTAATTCAATAGATTTAAACCTTCCAGGACTGGGCCCGGATACAATTTTTGCCGGAGCCGGGGCAGATTTCGTGAGAACTGCGACCCTGGGCGGCAGCTTAATATTTGGCCAAGCCGATAACGATACTCTCATTTCCGTCGGCCCGAACGATACGATCGTCGGCGGCGCAGACGAAGATTCAATCAGATCCCAGCGCAGTCCGGCTTTGCTGTTTGGCGACGCAGGCTCGGATACGATCATCGCTGAAGCCCGCGCTACCATATTCGGCGGTTTGGGAGAAGACTTCCTCCAAGGTACTGTCGAAGCTAACCTCATGTTTGGTAATGAGGGCGCAGATACGATGCTGGGAGGGGCGCAGAGAAGAGACTCCCTCTACGGCGGCAAGGGCAATGACTCCTTGGGCTTCTTCATCGCAGGCGGCGGCAACAACCTCGGTCTTCCGTTATCCGGCGTCGGCTTCAGTGGCAATGAAGGCAGCAACTTCTTGCGGGGCGACTTAGGCGATGACTTGGTTGTAGGTATCAACCAGAGAGACACTCTGTTCGGCGGTAGAGGCAAGGACACCTTGCGCGGTGCGGGCAGCAGCAGCTACCTGTCTGGAGATTTGGACGATGATATCTTATTCGTTTCCAACGTTACCCAGTCAAGCCCATTTTCTACAGACCTCATCACTGTCGGCATTGAGAAAACCACCTTGCTCGGCGGTGCCGGCAACGATTCTCTTTACGGCTCGATCGGCAATTTTGGCGAAGGCAGAAACTTGTATGACGGCGGCGACGGCAACGACACGATCAGCGTTTTTGCCACGCTGGATACCGCCCAGGGTGGTGCAGGCGACGACTTAATCATCTCATCGACTGTAGTTGCACTTTCGAGCGTAGGTGCCAAGAGTTCATTTCCAGGGTTCGCAGGTCGCAATTTGCTCGACGGCGGCGATGGCAACGACACGATCGTCGCAGCTTTTTTAACTGATACCATGATCGGCGGCGCAGGCAATGACAGCCTGAGCGGTACTTTTAATCAAGCCTCCGGTGGAGACGGCAACGATACTATCGATGCTACCAAAGCTGTTTTTACTGGCACTGGTACTGCTTTGGTTACTCTCGACGGCGGGCTGGGCAACGATCTGTTAATTGGCTACATAAACACAAGTGCTAACAGCACCTTCACCGTCACCAACCTGATGAACGGTGGCGCCGGGGATGACAGAATCATCTTTGGCAGCCAGCGCGATCGCATAATTGGCACATTAGACGGTAACGACACCATCTCCTATGCTACTGGGGTCAGCTTTACTGGCACAGCCCCAAACATCATTACCGATGACGTGGGCTCCAACTTCATCACTGGCAGCAACGGTACTGATGTCATCACTACTGGTGCTGGCGACGACATCTTGTTCGGCGGCCCATCCAATCTTCCCACCGCAGGACTTGACGGAAACGATACCTTGAATGCCGGTGCCGGAAACGACACGCTGTTGGGCGGCTTTAACGAGGACTTGTTGATCGGAGGTGACGGCAACGACTCTCTCGGCGGCGGGCCTGGTGCAGACACCCTGATTGGTGGCTCGGGTAATGACAGCTTCTACTACAACAACTTTGGCGAGGGCCTCCAGCTCAACGGCAACGTGGTAGTCGGTAGCAGCCCAGACCAAATCGGTGATTTTGTCGTCGGCCAAGACAAGATAATCTTGAATCAAGCTAGCTTCAACTTACGTCAATTGACCGCTGGGTCATCTCGAGTTGCTTCTAACGCGTTCTTAGTGATTGACACTGGTTCTTACAATGGTCTTGGGAATTCACAAGATCCGGGAGCAGCAGTTCTTGTTTATGAAGCTCAACTGGACGTAGACAATAACACGGGTCGCTTACTGTACGACCCTGACGGTATTGGCATCCGACCAGCCGTTACACTGGCAAACTTCAACGGCAAACCAGGCTTGACGGTGACTGATATTGTGCTGATTTAATTTAGGTGGTAGCGGGTGGGAGTGGGTTTGGAAAAATCCATCGCCCGCGCTAACTCTAAAAATTAATTGTGCAATGTTTCGAGCTAGGGATCTGAATCCCTGGCTTTTTTATTGGCATGGGGAATTGGGCCTTGATAGCATTGGCATTGAAAGGAAGGGCAGATTCAATACGGTTTACTACTATAGGGCGGGTTTTGCCTTGATACAGTCGATTATTTCATAAATTCTGAGCCCAAGCCGCCCCTACCGCAATATGGT
>JAJAYT010000094.1 GCA_026786085.1 Microcoleus sp. CAN_BIN18
AATTCTTCGCCACGTTTCGGAATAGTTAAATAATCGGTTCTTGAACTGTCAGTAATTTTAGCTTGCCATTGGGAACCTTCCGCCACTCCTGCTACACGCCCATAAATTTTTTGCTCAGCATTTGAACCGATCGCACTTGGTCTTAAATCTCTCGGCCCTGCTAAACCTTTGGTAGTTAAAATATTTTCCCACTGTTCCAAAGTCGGATATTGCTCGACTCCTTCTTTGGTTTGAGGAGCAAACATCGCTAAACTAGCCACATAAACCGAATTGCTGCTCGACATTCGCATCAAGGTCGATCGACCATTAGAAGAAGGCGTAACATTCCCCACAGGTATCGGCAAATTCATCAGCATTCGGCTCTGGTTGCCCGGTATTTCGATGGAAGCCGGCAAAATGCCTTGTCTGTGTCCCCGCAACACATCGCTGGTGATGCGGCTCCCAGGCCCCGCAAACACAGTGCCGAATCGATTTTCTAAATAGGAAGGCAAATCGACAAACAAAGCATCGGGTCGAGTTAAATAACTCGCTCCTTGTAATATTTTTAAAGTGACTGGTTCCGAGTTGGGATTGTAGACAATTATGCCTTGAAATAAAGTGCGAGTTTGTGAGGGATTTGCGGCCTTGGCGATGTGGTGGGCGAAGATATCAAATCTGCCTTTGAAGGGAAAGTTTAAGTGAGCTGAAGGTACTTGTTTTGCTGACTGCGGAAATGTCGAGAGCAAAATGCCTTCGGTTTGCACAACTTCTGGGCTGTTGCTGTTGAAAACCGGGATGTTGTCGAGTTTTCCCGGCAAAACGCGCACTTGCTGGGGCATTGTCACAGTTTTCAGCGGGCTGCTGCTTGGCTGCGGCGACAAATCCAGTTCGTTTTCCGGTAGCGGGACTTCTGGCTCGATGAGCAGTTGCTGTCGGGCGGGAGGTGCGGAGATTATTTGAGCGAGGGGGAAAATTGGCAGAAACATTGCTGTAGGCGCGTTTAACTGAACTTGCAGATTGCCTTGACGCAAAGCAACCGACAAAAGACTTTACCACAACTAGGTTGATATTTTTGGGGATTTTGGGATTTTAGGTGACTGTTTGTGGTTGATTGGGCGATCGCCCAATTTAGGACTTACTCAGCAAGAGCGATCGACTGATTCTATATCTGACAGTCACCTTGGGCGATCGCATCTAGTTTTGCCCAATTTTACTTTTTTGCTTCCCACTATGAGCTAGATCATAGAAATTATTGACAAGAATTATTAGAGTAAAGGTAGTTCAAGGCGATCGGGGTAACGACATGACTCTCACGAAAGCAAAGACAACCGCATCTCAAGTAGAAACCCTCGCCAAACTCTACCTAGAAGGCAAACCAGCCGAGATTTCTGATGAAACGATCGCCCAACTCTGTGATTGGCTGATGGATGAGTTCCATCAATTGCCCTTAAATCTGCAATTTTCAGATTATATGCGTTACGACAACGCTGAAGAAATGTTTGCCGACATTAGGAAAGATCAGCTTTGGGTGTCGGCTCAAAGTTACGATTCTGCTGTTTATCCTAATCCCATTTATGGCTTTATTTTCCAGGGAATGCACGATTATGACCACTACTTGACAGGTACTGGCTTCAGCCTGGAGGGAGAAATCGCGGCTTACAATTTCACAGCCAAACGTGCGCCGAGTTTAGATATTCAAAAGATTCTATACTCCGAAATTGTACTGCGCTCTGCTGCTTATCTTTATATGGGACATAGAGCCGATCCTAAAATAGTTTTTCCGTGATTAATCAAAGAGGTGAAAGATCATGCACGAGTGTCCTTGTTGTTCTTCTCCATTGCTGCGACACCTTCAGCACCATGAAATTTGTTGGTTTTGTCGCCAATGTTGGGCAATGATGCCTGTGATTTCTGAATTGATACTCTCACCACGCGGCAAAGTTCTGGGGAGCAAATGTTTAATCAATGCCATGATATAAATGGCAATGCTCATGCTGACGATCGCTCATAAACAGACAAATTTTCAATGACAATAATTTTAACCAACGACGACGGCATCGACGCTCCAGGCATTCAGGCGCTTTTGCAGGCCGTCAGCGGCAAGACTATTATGGTAGCTCCTCAAGGGCAATGGTCTGGCTGTGGGCATCAGGTGACTGCTCACAGTCCGATTCATCTCGATCGGCGATCGGAATCTGAGTATGCTGTAGGGGGAACACCGGCAGACTGTGTGCGCATCGCTCTGAATCACGTTTGTCCGAAACCGGATTTGGTGCTTTCCGGGATTAACGCGGGCGGCAATTTGGGGGTTGACGTGTACATTTCGGGTACAGTTGCGGCGGTGCGGGAAGCAGCAATGCACGGTATTCCGGGCATCGCAATTTCCCACTGGATGAAAAAGCCTTGGGAAATAGACTGGGATTTAGCGACTCGCTGGACATCGCGGGTATTGGCGGATTTGCTAAATCGGGAATCAAAGCCTGGATGTTTTTGGAATGTGAATTTGCCACATTTAGCGCCGGGAAGTGCGGAACCGGAAATTGTGTTTTGCCGCCCTTCGACGCAGCCGCTGCCTGTGGTTTACCGGAGAGAGGGAGAATACTTTCATTATGTCGGAGAATACGGTAATCGCGATCGGGCGGCGGGGACTGATGTTGATGTCTGTTTTGGCGGTAATATTGCTGTGACTGAGATATCGCTTTGATGAATTAGACATCTCCCATAATTATTGTGGGACAGGCATTCTGCCTATTCTTGCCCATCTTTTTAGGAAAAATACAATAAACCTGTTTTCGGAGCATCCCAAAACAGGATCTTAAAACCAGTTCAAAGTTTATCGTGATAAAAATTGAACCAAATTAATTACAATTGCGAGAGTGTTAGCTATCTCTACTTGCGGCCGTCGGTGCTACCATAATTTTTGTTGTCATCCTTCGGCTTAGCAACACCATCAGGCTGTTTCTTGGGCTTTTTGACTTCTTTGTTGCTTTTTCTTTCTTTCGACATAATGATTCCTCAATTTTGACTAATCATAACATAGATTGAAGCATCTGTTTGTAGTGTCAACTGTCAACTGTCGATCAATCTCACCCGATTAATTTAGCGACTCGCAAAGCAGAGGTAATCGCTCCTTCGTGCAAGCCATCCCCTAAATAAGCTCCCGCATGATAAGTGTTATTCTCCCCATTAGTCTCGATAATTTCGTCTCGGTATCGAAAAGACTCGACAGTATACAGCGGCGTGTGATGTTTTTGAATGTGAATAATCTGGTTTTTGGCGATCGACTCCTCCAGTTGAAATGCTAAGCTGTACTCTCGCGGCGATGTGATGCCACAAAGCTGATTCAAGCTCGCATTATAGCCCCATCCCTTGTCCGTCTCGAAAAAATCAAATTCTGATAACTTGCGGATACCATAGCGATCGTACATCGAAGTATCCGAATGCAGCACAGTCGTGGCATAATTAGCTTTCCACGCCGAAAACCGCTTCGTTTCTGCATCCGTCGGGACAGCCAACAGCCTCATTACCTGGTCTGGCGACATCGCAAAAACCACCCGATCAAATTCCTGAATCTCCCCATCTGAAAGCACAATTTTTACAGCATCAGCACTTCTAAAAATATTGGCAATCTCCACATTCAGCCGTATATCACCCTTAAAGTGCTTCAAAATCTTTTCAATGTAAGAATACACCCCGCCTTTAATCCTCACCCAATTCACCGAGGCATAGTCGCGCAGCACCGGCATCGCCAACTCTGCCGGAAAATTGTCCAGTAATTCAAACGGTATCGAGTAGCTATACATCGTCAGCAACTTCAGCCAATCATTGCGGACGCACGAGCGTTTCAAGCACTGAGAAAGCGGCATATCGTAGAAATCTTGCTGTTTAGCAAACCGCATTTTTAACACAAATCCAGCCGAACGAGCGTAAAGACTATCGAGTCGCAAATACTCGATTAGGCGTTGGATACCGGTGAAATTCTTCTGGATAGAAACCGCAGATAAAAAGTGGCTACCATCTTTAAGGAACAGCGCTGAACCAATCAGCACAATTTCTAATTCAACGCCTAGCTCCTGCATCAAAGCAATAAAATTGTAAAACACAGTGGGAAATTCCAGCACCCCATTTTCTAATATTTCATTGCACTCAGATTGATTGGGTTGAACATTTTTGTTGAGCGTCCGAATGTGTCCGCCCAAAATCGGCTCTCTTTCCAACACAGTGACGTGATGTCCCTGTTTATCCAGCCAGTAGGCTGTCGCCATACCGCTAGCTCCGCCCCCAACAATTGCAATTCTCATGGTTAACTCCTAAGAAGACTGGGCGGTTGAAACCGCGTCTACAAAAACAAAACCCGCCTCCGCGGGTTGAAGAACTGTGCGGTTAAAATTACGTTATTTTCGACCGTCCGCGGAGGCGGACATCGTTTTTGTAGACGCGGTTTCAACCGTACGTCCTATCTCAGCCTAAAATCGCATCCCCGGATAACCGTTGATAAAGCAGCGCCCCCGTCCAAAATGTCGGCGCAAAGCCTGGATAGCCGGAGGAGGCATTGCAAAAATAGAAATTGTTGAGGGATGTTTCGTGATTTAGCCGATCGACCCCCATGTTTTTCGGCGTCAGGATAGAACCGTAGGAATTGCCATTAGGACACCAGCAGAAGCGCTCGTTAGTCGTAGGACTTCCGGTAATATGAAACACCATGTGTTTACGAAAATCGGGAACATAATGTTTTTCAACTACGTCTAAAATCGAGTCTAGAATCTCCTGTTTCTTTTGCCTATAAGCTTTCTTATCGCTCTCCCAAAGTTGCTTAAAATAACCATAATTAGCAACAGTCAGAAATTCCACAATTTGACAATCTTCTGGACAATCTCCCCCTGCTTCCGTCAAAAAAGTCGGAGTTGTGATCGCAAAACTCGGACGAGAAAAATCATTTTTGTTATACATTTGATCAAAAGCTTCATTCAGATTCAAGTGTTCCGAATGAAACGTATTCCACTTGCCAAATCCATAGTCTCGGAGATCGATATCTTTGACAACACAGTACACCATGTAGTTAGATGCCGAATACTCGTAGTCGAGTTTCCGCCGCACTGTTTTAGAGAATTGTTCCTCTCCAATCATCTTGGCCGCTCGTTTGGGGTCAAGGTTGCAAATCACCGTGTCGCCAGTGAATTCATGGGTTTGATGCGTGGTCAAATCCATCGCTTCAACTCCCGTTACAGTTTTGTTTGTAACTCTAAAATTCGTGACTTCATGGTTTAGTAAAACCTTCCCGCCGTTAGATTCAATGACTTTAACCAAAGAATTGATGACATCTTCAAAATGCTGCGTCGGGTAAAATGCGCCCTCTTGATAGCCTCGAAACAAGGCAATCCAAGCATAGAAAGAAAGCTGATTCGGAGGTAGCAAAAAATCCGGCCATTGCAGGGCTAATAGGGTTTGGGCGGCTTGCGGGAGTTTGAACTTGTCGAAAACGTCCTGAAGTGTACTATTGAGGTGTTGGATGGCGCAGAATACGTCACCGAAGTTTTTGAGCAATTCAATTGGTTTGACGGGAGGAGCGAGTTTTCTGAGTCCCGCGCCGGTTTGCTCGACTTCGTTGACGAATTTGCGAATGTTCTCGCCTGCTTCGGGAAACAGCGCCGACAATCTGCGGATTAGTTCCTTTGGTTCCGAGGGAATATCTAGGGCGTACCCAGGCATTCTCATGTGGTCGTAGCCATTCGGATCGTAGCGTTCAAAGGTGACATCGCGATCGAGACCGAGTTTTTTGAGCACTCGATTGACTGTATGTCCTTCGCCGCAGTCCCAAACGTAGTGGAATTGAGCATTAAACGTGTATTTTTTGGCCATTGTAAAGGTGTGGCCAAAGCCTCCGGGGTGTTCGTGAGCTTCCAGGATGTGTACAATTTTGCCGGAGTTTGCCATCAAAGCTCCGAAAACCAGTGCTGATAAACCACTGCCGACGATGAGGTAATCTGTTTTCATGGGAAATTTCCTCGATCGATTGAATCGGGCGATCGTTTGAAGAAGGAAGAAGGAAGAAGGAAGAAGGAAGAAGGAAGATGCAATCGACCACATGGGTTTCAGCAACTAAGAACATTCTCACCTACTTATCTATCTAAACTAACTCTAAATTTTGAGAAAAGTGTTAATTAAACCAACAGCATTGCTGGGCGCGCTGGTTAAAGCATTGTATTAAAGCCGTTTCACGGTTGCTGTTAAGATTAATTAAGCTTTCCCGATCTAACTTATAGCTTGTGGGGCGGGTCTTAAAGCCTGCCCCACAATTGAAAAAATCCGGTTTATACCTGGTAAAATAATTCTTAAGGTATAGAGTAATCTACCTAGTTAGGAGGATGTTAATTAGATGTGCACGATCGCTTATTTGTGCGGGACGATCACATCAAAAAAAGCATCTTCCAAATCATAACCAAACATCTGCGACATCGCCATCAACTTCGATTTACTAGGAATTCCCTGCTGATTCAACCAATCAGTCAACACAAATATTTTGCTCATTAAGAACATTTCCAAAGCTTCAGGATTATACTGAATTCCTTCACTGCGGTGGAATTGGTGCGGAACCAACATTGCGGAATAGCGGGCTAATTCTCCGACTTTCCAATCTAGCAAAAATGGCAGCCACGGATAACAAGCATCCAAGCGAATAAACCACAGCCGCACTTCTGGAAGTTCCGAGATTTCTCGCGGATCAGACTCTTCGCGCGGATACTCTATTTCAAATTGTAGCTGCTGTTCGTTTTGGGCGATCGTCCCTGCTTGCAGCCACTCTTCAATCACAGTCCGCACTGGGGATAAATCTAAGCTGTTTATGCGATCGGCATCAATCGCTATCATAATACTCATAAAAAGTCAACCTTATAAGATCAAGTCATTATCTATAATACCACCAATTAGCTCGCTCCCGGTAAATTCAATACAATAAATTTGGTTCGTAGTGAGGACTTTAGTCCTTCTTCTTGCGGACTGAAGTCCTCACTACGAACCTTGTAATCGTTAATTTTTCCTTCTTCCCTCAGCCATTTTTTCCAAACTTGCCATCCTGCAAAGAATTACCAATCCCCTGAATAATTCCCCGTCCTACCAAACCAATTCCCCGCCCTATAACCTGAGTCAAAACGTAAACAACAGCAGCACCCAAGAGCGAAATAACTGCGCGAACTCTAGGTG
>JAJAYT010000095.1 GCA_026786085.1 Microcoleus sp. CAN_BIN18
CCGTAAGTCGGAGTCGTCCACCCCACAGCCTCCAAACTGTCGCCCAAACGCCACAATACCTGTACCGCCAAAAAAGCCGAAATCACAAATAAAACGCTTCCTACCCACACGTAACCCGTGCGGTGATGCCCAAACAAAGGCTTAGCATCAGACATTTGCCCGAACCACACCCTCGCCGGGGCGACAAACTGGTGCATCGCTAGCGTACCCGCCACCACAGTAGCCGGAATCGCCAACTCCTTAATCATCACGCGATTGAGCACTCCCAGCGTCAAAATCGACATCATGCCCAGCCCCATCTGAAACAAACCCAGCCGGAACATAGTCAGCAGGTTAACTCTTTTGATAGCAGCAGTCGTGGAATCTGTTAATCTTGAATCTGGCACAAGGTCGATCGGCATAACTATTCAAATAAACACAGCATCAGCATTCATCGTAACTGAGATATCGCAACCAGCCGCCTTTTCTTCCAACACCAAAAGCTCGATCGCGTCTTTTTATATAAAAATAATAGACAATAAAGAATTGTGGATTTACCAACCGTGACAACCATTACCCTAGGACAAAAAGGCCCAGCCGTCATTCCCCTGTGCGTCGGAACCTGGGCGTGGGGCGACAAACTATTTTGGAACTACGGCAGCAACTACGGCGCCGCCGAAGTAGAAACAGCATTCAAAACATCCCTAGACGCGGGAGTCAACTTTTTCGACACAGCCGAAGTCTACGGTAACGGCTTGTCAGAAGAATTGCTGGGGCAGTTTATCAAAAAAACCACCCAACCCGTGCAAATCGCCACCAAATTCGGCCCTGTACCTTGGCGGATTACCGGAAAATCAGTTTCCGACGCCTTGAGTGCCAGCTTAAAACGCTTGCAAGTAGAACAAATAGCCCTCTACCAAGTACACTGGCCCTTCAGTTTTTTGCTGAGTCAAGAAACCTTGATGAACGCCTTAGCAGACGAAGTAAAACAAGGCAGAATTCAAGCAGTAGGAATCAGCAACTATTCCGAAGAACAGATGCGCGAAGCCCATCAAATATTAGCAGCCCGAGGCGTTCCCCTCGCCACAAATCAAGTCCGTTACTCATTGCTATCGCGGCAAGTAGAAAAACAAGGGATTGTGAGTGCAGCCCGCGAATTGGGAGTAACAATTTTAGCATACAGCCCCTTAGCCCAAGGATTGCTCACTGGCAAATATACCGCCCAAGAACAACCTGCCGGAGCCCGTAAATTTGATGCCCGTTTCAGTAAAGCCGGCATCGATAAAATCGAATTAGTTATGTCTACCCTGCGGAAAATGGGCAAAAAGCGCGATCGCACGCCAGCCCAAGTTGCCCTAAACTGGTTAATAGCCCAAAACGGAGTCATTCCAATTCCTGGGGCAAAAACCGCAAAACAAGCCGAAGAAAACGCAGGTGCACTAGGCTGGACTTTAAGCCAAGATGAAGTCAACCAACTAGAACTAATGACACGTCCCTGGTTAGAATAAATAGGACTTATTCACGGGTAGTCAGAAACCGGGTTTTTTTACCAAAACACACAGATTTTCGCCAGAAGATTCTGGAAAAAACCCGGTTTCTTTAGCTTAATGCTAGTCCTGGACGCACGGGTGGCCAGAAACCGGGTTTTTTTACGAAAATCCTCCGCTGTAGTCCGCAGATTCTGGAAAAAACCCGGTTTCTTTGTCGGGAGTGCGTAACTCCTGAATGCGTAAATCCTGTTTTTCCTTCTTCCTTCTTCCTTCTTCCTTCTTCCTTCTTCTTACTATGAAAATATTAACTGACTGGGGTTTCACCCGCGAAGGCCTACGCAAAAACAGCCACGGCGAATATTTAGTTTTGCTTCAATGTGCATTGCTCGCAGGATTTGCCATCTTACCAGTTTATCAACTACCGGGATTCAAAATTCAATCACCTCAATTACTTTATCTTACTTGGTTTCTGGCAAGCATCCTCGGTTTAGGCGCATTAATTTTAATCGTCAAAGGATTGATAGACTTAGGAAAAAACCTCACACCCTTACCATATCCCATAGAAAACGGAGAATTAGTCCAAACAGGAATTTACAGCATAGTGCGACATCCATTATACAGCGGCTTAATTTTAGCCGCCCTCGGCTGGACAATTTTTCAAATCAGCTTATCGCACTTAATAGCCACTGCAATTTTACTGATATTTTTTGACATCAAAGCCAATCGCGAAGAAAGCTGGTTGAGTGAAAAATATCCCGACTATTCAGAATATCGCCAGCGAGTCAAAAAAATACTTCCAGGAATTTATTAAAAGTTTTAGATTGCGGTTTGAATCAAGCGTTCTGTGATATACTCAACGATCGCAGGCTGTAGCATTAAAGTTGTTGATGCGCTATCATTGAGCGATCGCCGATCTTCGATGAGCGATCGCTCGGCCAGCGCCTCCAACGCTTCCATCAGTGGCCGTCCAGCAACTTTGGGCAAAATTTCAGCTTTTAGCTTCGCAGGAGTCGCTGCTTCTTGATTAATGGCCAACCAGTACATGATTTGTTGTTGCAGGGGAGACAGGCGATCGAACTGGCGATCGAGCAAATCCCACAAATCGCTAAAAACAGTATTTCCTTGCAATAAAAATGCCTGAATATCACCACCAAAAATATTTTTAATCGTAGTGGCTGCAATTTTGATCGCCAGGGGATTACCGCCAAAGTAGTTGACAATATCTCTACTTTGTAGTAGCGTTGCGTTTAATCCTTTATCGGCGAGGATTTGCTGGCATACAGGCGGTGAAAGGCCGCAGAGTTTGAGCGATCGCACTGGTAAATTTTCGCCCGATCGCTCAGCGAACCCGCCCGGTTGTTCTCGTCCGGTTAAAATCAGACAACTTTGGTGAGATTCGTCAGCAATGCGCGCAAATAACAGTCCGTAATCTTCATAACCTAGTTGATATTGTCCGCTGCGATTTCCCCCTTGCAAAATCGACTCCAGATTGTCGAAAATTAACACACAGCGTTTTTGCCGCAACTGTTCCATGAGAGCATGAATAGAGTTATTTGTTGTAGCTGATGAACCAGTTAAAATCGGTAAAATATCGCTGAGGATAACATCTAAGGTTGGTGCTTGCTGCAAACTGCGCCAAATCACAAATTCAAATTGAGATTGAATTTGCTGAGCGAGTTTGACAGACAGAGAAGTTTTGCCGATACCGCCAATGCCAAAAATACCGATCGCACGGGTAGAATCGTCACTAATCCAATTTTCTAAAGTTTCCAATTCCTGTTGGCGGTTGTAAAAATGGGAAATATCGATCGCTTCTCCCCAATCTTGGATGCAGTTATCTGGTGGGCTGCGATGCTGGTAGCGGCGCAAGACTGCTTGAAGATTTTGCTTTGAGACTTTCTCGCCGATGATTTGAGATAGTTTTTGCCACAAATGCGAACCGACTTGTTTAATATAATCGTGTTCGTAAGCTAAGCGATTTGCTATCTCTTGATAAGAATGTCCTTCCCAAGTTTCCAGAAAGACGAGGGATTGAATGTCATTGAGTTTTTGCTTTTTGTTTGCGGATTGTAACAAAATGTCAACTAGGGCGATCGCCTCTTGTGCTGTCATAGTTTGTTATTTTGATTTATTCAGTAGATGTACTGATGTTTCATCAGTGCGGGTTGCTTTTCAGGAAAGAAAACAAATTTACTGAATTAACCGGGAGTTAATACCTTTTACACTCGGCGGTTGAAACCGCCTCTACACGAACAAAGTCCGCCTTTGCGGACTAAGAAATAAGGGGGGTATTTAAACCGGATTTCGGATAAGGTGAAATCTAAAATCGATCGGGGAATTTACGCAAGTTTACAAAAGAGAGTTACTTTTTCTCACCGGCAGGGCGATCGGGTTTAGTTATTCTTTGAATTAAGGCAGAGCAAAAGCTGTTGAGACTGTTCGGAGTTAAACCGCAGATGTGCGAGACAAACTGAAAAATTCGGGGTACTCTCAATCTGAAATTAGCTGCGACTAAAATCAGCAAAATAGCCATTTTCATAGCTCAACGCATTAACGCAAGCAGCCACATTTAACTTGATCTAGGAGTAGCATAATGGATACGATTTTATATTGGAATGAAGTTGCCCTCGAAGCTAACCGCGTTAGTTTTACTAATGGCAAGAACGAGCAACCAGGCCCGACTCTGAGTTCCCGCGCTTTAGCGATCGTTCACTTAGCCATGTATGACGCTTATGCAGGAGTACGAGGTAATCCCATCGCTCCGGTTAATTTATCGCCTTATCTCCCTGGCTTACCCAATCCGGCACCCAATGCCTCAGCCGAAGCTGCTGTTGCTGCTGCTGCCCACGCTACATTATCTAGCTTGTATCCCAGTCAAAAATCCTTTTTTGACTTGAAACATTCGCAAGCCGGGTTAAAAGGTGATGGTTTAAAGGAAGGGCATGAATTTGGTCTTTTGGTAGCACACAAAATTCTAGAGAAGCGACAAGAAGACCCTAGCGCCAGCGATGATGGTTATGCTGCATCAATGGCTCGTGGTGCCCATCGTCCCGATCCAGATAATCCTCAAGGATTTCATGCTCCTTTCTACGGTGCAAAATCGAGATGTTTTGCTGTCACCTGTCGTCACGAATTGGATGCTCCACCTCAGCTAGGAAGTGACGAATACATCAAAGCTGTGCAACAGGTGCGGGCGAAAGGAATTGCGCCTGAGTTGATGGGAACTTTGCCCGCAGGACTTTCTCCTCGAACTGCAAATGAGACACTTATTGGCATCTACTGGGGCTATGATGGCGTGGCTGAGTTGGGAACTCCCCCTCGGTTGTACAACCAGATTGTCCGTACCGTGGCGATCGCTCAAAATAATAGTGTCGAGCAAAATGCCCGTCTTTTTGCGCTAGTAAATGCTGCGATGGGAGATGCGGGTGTTTTAGCCTGGGATCAGAAATACATTCACGATCTGTGGCGACCAGTTGTGGGCATTCGGGAAGATGACCCGTCTCTAGGGCCAACAGGGATCGGCAATCACGATCTCTCTGAGAATTCTGACCCCTCCTGGTTGCCATTAGGTGCACCCAATACGAATTCCAAAACAAAAGAGGAGACCAAGAAAAACTTTACGCCATCCTTCCCCGCCTATCCCTCTGGACACGCTACTTTCGGTGCAGCCGCATTGCACGTCACCCGGCTGTTTTATTGTGTAACTGACTGCTGCAATGACAACTTGTTTGATTGTCTTACTTTTGTCTCCGATGAATTCAATGGCATTAACCGAGATAACAAGGGTACAGTCCGACCAAAACATACTCGCAGTTTCCCAGGTGGGTTGTGGGAAATGATTGTAGAAAATGGCCTCAGTCGGGTCTTTTTAGGAGTGCATTGGGTGTTTGATGCTTTTGCCGTAGACAGTGAAGATAACCCCGATCTCTGCCGAAATATCGGTGGTGTCCCGCTTGGAATTACGATTGCTGAAGACATTTTTAACAACGGTCTGAATCTATCGAGTATAGGCCCTCGTAATTAAAACTTCTTGCCGATCAACTTTGGGCGAAGTCCGGTTATAAGGGCTAATCTTGTCTGCGGGCGATCGCACCTCACGCCTTCATCTCCTCACCAAATAACGGGAAATGAAGGTTGCAGGCGCGATCGCTCTTTCCTCTAGCTCGACAATTTACCAACTTACAAACCTTTACAAAAGCCTGTCACTTTTTCTCACCGACGCGAATTTATAGCCCAGCGAATACTGCGCCACAAATGTTATGGTTTCGCTTACAATAGAAAGGCACCGAAGACTTTTATTAAATTTTTAAAGAGGAAGGATGCCAACACTAATCTTGAGCAACGAGCAAGTTGTCGAACTCGTCAAACAGTTGTCAGTTGAACAACAAGTAGAGGTGTTCAGATTCTTACTTCTTCAGCAGTGGAGTCAATGGGAATCATTATCGCGTTATGGTGTCGATCGAGTTAGACTAATTGCCCAAGAGCGAGGCTGCAACTGGGATGAGATGTCTGAAGAAGAACGCGAATCTTTGATCGATCGCATAGTGCATGAAGAGTAATGCAGTACATTGTAGTTTTTGATACCAATATTTTGCTTTCTGCATTGCTATCTCTAAATGGCAATCCATTCCGATGCCTTGCACTGGCAAAGATTGGGCAGATTGAGTCTGTAACCTGCCAAGAAATATTGGATGAATTTGCAGAAAAACTGCTAATCAAATTTAAATTTTCTGAAGAGATGACCAAAGCTGCTGTTGCACAGGTTCGTGGGTTCTCCCGGATTGTTGAGATTTCTGCAACTCTCAAGGCAGTTCCCGCAGATGCAGATGATGATATGGTTGTGGAGTGTGCAGTGAATGGAAATGCTACTCATATTGTGACGGGTGATAAGCACCTCCTAACGTTGACGGCTTACAGAAGTATTAAAATTGTAAAGGCAACAGAGTTTATCGCGTTATTATCGCCAGCTTAGATGATGTTGCTAGCAGCTCAAAAGTCTGGATTTTTGAGTTACCATCTCTGTCAACGATCGCCCTTATTGACTCCATCAGTTCGATCGCCTGCAACGCTCCGCCCGCATTAGCCCAAACTGCTAACCATTAGGGTAGCGATCGCCCTTTCTTCTAACAACTATCAACTGTCAACTATCAACTGACTTTCATTCATGC
>JAJAYT010000096.1 GCA_026786085.1 Microcoleus sp. CAN_BIN18
CATCGATAATTCCGGCTATTATTCCTAAATGATCTATGTTGAGAACTTTAATTTCAACTTGTGGCTTACTGATGATTTTTTACACCTGTGTTGCTGACTCTATTATCTAATTTTAGCAAAAATTGAAATCTTTGCTAGGTACTTATTTCAGGGTTTCATGCCTCCAAATTTAAAACTATTAAATTTGTCTGAATATCTGCGGAATGTGGGTTTGAGGCTTTTGTTCGCGTAGATGGTACGATCGCCCTAACCTCAAAAAACCGCCAAAACTTAGAACTGTCACAAAATTTTAAAATCTTAAAGCTAGTACGATCGCCCAAACGAGCAAAAATAAGTAAAAATATTACCAGAGTAATTTATATGGAGCTCGTCGTACTCCAGAACTGGCATATTGGATTTGGGCGTTGCGAAATATGGCGATGATTTCTCAAGTTTTAAAATGATTTTATTGATGTTGCGATGTTTCATACCTTTAGCGATCGCGAACTAATGGTGCAGCTTACCACGGCAAGCCTCGCGCATCGGAAAAATCTGCATTGAGAACCGCCCCCGCATCGAATATAGCACCAGTTAAATCAGCTTTTCTAAACGACGTTACCGACAATTGTTCTATCTGTTCAACAACGATAAAAAAGCCGATCGCAGTTAACCCCAAAATCACCCCAGAAACCAAAAATAAACCAATTCCCCTGAGAGTATCCCCGCCCAAAAATGTCACAATACCGTTAGCGCCGATCGCAGCAGCAGCCCCAGCCACAGCCCCCGCCACAATTCCCGCCTCGCCCCGAGTCGCAGCAATCGCCGTCGCAGCCGTCGCAGCCACCGCCACAGCCCCCGCATCCGCCCCGCCAATCAGCCCAATCAAGGCCCCAGCCGCCGTCACTGTCACCGCAGTTACGCCAGCCCTAGCAATCAACTTTTGTACCCGCCGGCGGCTTTGTCCGGTTCTGACACCCTGAAAATTTGCTCCCCTCAAAATCGCCCCGGTGAAATTGCAGCCTCGAATGTCGCTACCGCTGAAGTTCGCCCCTGACAAGTCAAGCCCTTTAAATGAACGGTTCCGTAAGTTTTGGTTGGCAAAATTGAGATTTTGAGTCATAAGGAAGGAAGAAGGAAGAGGGAAGAAGGAAGAAGGAAGAAGGAAGAGGGAAGAGGGAAGAAGGAAGAAGGAACCGCGAAGACGCAGTACGCGAAGCGGTGCGTAAGCACTAGGACACGAAGGAAGAGGGAAGAGGGAAGAGAGAATCTTCGACAAGGGTTTGAGGAATTAAGAACATTTTAAATGTCGGGCGCGGTTGCTTTAGCAGAAAACAAGATATATGTCAATTATTATCCGATATTTGGTAACTTCTCGATTTTCCTGTATAATCGATCGCGTGCTAGGAGCTAATCGGAACCACAAACAAAATTGGTACTACCTTCAATCCATGCTGGAACTTAAAATCTGAACACTGTTATAAACAAACCACTTCTAGAAATTAGCATTAACAGTCCTGGCCACACGGGCGGTCAGAAACCGGGTTTTTTGCGAGAAGACGCGTTATAACCCGCAGATAAAATAAAAAACCCGGTTTCTTTGGTCTTGATGCTTAATTCCTAATTAAAAAATCCCTAATCGGGGTGTAAAATCTACAAAACGATCGCAATTATTATGCCAAACCTTCCATTTTCTCCCGAACAAATTGCCGCCGAAAGACTCAAACCCGAAGAATACGAAGAAATCGTTCAGCGCCTCGGCCGCCATCCCAACAAAGCTGAATTGGGAATGTTTGGCGTGATGTGGAGCGAACACTGCTGCTACAAAAATTCGCGACCACTATTAAAACAGTTTCCCACAGAGGGCGATCGCATTCTGGTCGGGCCCGGAGAAAATGCCGGAGTCATAGACTTGGGAGACGGCTTGCAACTCGCCTTCAAAATTGAATCCCACAATCACCCCTCAGCAGTCGAACCCTTCCAAGGCGCTGCAACAGGAGTAGGCGGGATTCTCCGCGATATCTTCACAATGGGTGCTCGCCCGATCGCACTTTTAAACTCTCTGCGCTTTGGCAACTTAGATGATAGCAAAACTCAGAGATTATTCAAAGGCGTAGTATCGGGAATCAGTCACTACGGAAACTGCATCGGCGTACCCACAGTTGGCGGCGAAGTTTACTTCGATGCTGCTTATTCCGAAAACCCATTAGTTAACGTCATGGCCTTGGGTTTAATGGAAACTCAAGAAATCGTCAAATCTGGAGCATCGGGCATCGGAAATCCTGTACTTTATGTCGGTTCAACTACTGGCAGAGATGGCATGGGAGGAGCAAGTTTTGCTAGTGCAGAATTGACTGACAAATCAATGGACGATCGCCCAGCAGTCCAAGTAGGAGATCCATTTTTAGAAAAATCCTTAATTGAAGCTTGTTTAGAAGCATTCAAAACTGGTGCAGTCGTCGCAGCGCAAGATATGGGCGCGGCCGGAATTACTTGTTCGACATCAGAAATGGCAGCCAAAGGCGGTGTCGGCATTGAATTCGATTTAGACAAAGTTCCGGTTCGAGAAAGCGGCATGGTTCCCTACGAATACTTGCTTTCGGAATCCCAAGAACGGATGCTGTTTGTGGCCGAGAAAGGACGGGAACAGGAATTAATCGATATTTTCCATCGTTGGGGATTGCACGCCGTAGTCGCGGGCACAGTCATCGCAGAGCCGATCGTCCGAATTCTGTTTAAAGGCGAAATCGCTGCCGAAATTACCGCGACTGCTTTGGCAGATAATACGCCAATTTATCACCGCGAATTGTTGACAGAACCGCCAGAATATGCTAGAAAAGCATGGGAATGGACGGCGGATAAGTTGCCGGAATGCACCGCAGCAGGTATCGAAGTTCAGGGTAATTTCCAAACTTGGAATCAGATTTTGCTGACTCTTTTGGATACTCCTACCATCGCTTCTAAACGCTGGGTTTATCGCCAATACGACCATCAAGTTCAAAATAATACTGTAATTTTGCCCGGAGGCGCGGATGCTGCTGTTGTCAGATTGCGATCGCCAGAAACTTCCATTATTAAGGATAAATCATCAACGGTGGATGCTGTCTCCGAAGCTCAGGAAATCGTAGAAGCAGAGGCAGTTATTCCCCTATTTTCAAAGGGACAAGGTAGGGAGATTGGCGAAGTTGCTGCACCTCTGGATTCGGAAGGACAAGTAAAGGTTATTCCTGGAGTTGCTGCAACGGTTGATTGCAATTCTCGCTATGTTTATCTTGACCCCTACGAAGGTGCAAAGGCGGTAGTAGCGGAAGCGGCGAGAAATTTGAGTTGTGTTGGTGCTGAACCTTTGGCTGTTACTGATAATCTTAATTTTGGCAGTCCTGAAAAGCCTGTGGGATATTGGCAGTTAGCGTCAGCTTGTCGCGGAATTGCTGATGCTTGTCGGGAGTTGGAAACTCCTGTGACTGGCGGTAATGTTTCTCTTTACAATGAAACGGTTGATGCTGAGGGGAATCCTCAACCAATTTATCCGACTCCGGTAATCGGAATGGTGGGTTTGATTCCTGATTTGACGAAGATTTGCGGCCAAGCTTGGCAAAAAGAGGGAGATTTAATTTATCTGTTGGGAATTGGGGAATTATCCGAAAACTCTGACGTGAAAACTTCCCCGACTTTGGGCGGTTCGGAATATTTGGCCGCAGTTCACGGTACGATCGCGGGTAAGCCTCCAATTATCGATTTTGATTTAGAAAGGCAAGTGCAAAAAGCTTGTCGTGATGGCATTCGCAGCGGTTGGGTACGCTCTGCTCACGATTGTGCGGAGGGAGGAATCGCGATCGCCCTAGCGGAATGCTGTATTTCTGCTAAACTGGGAGCCTCCATCCACCTGTATCCCAACTCCCAGCACTCTCAGCGTTGGGATGAATTATTGTTTGGTGAAATGGGTAACTGCATTTTAGTGTCGGTGAGTCCAGCTAACGAGGCTGCTTGGACATCTTACTTGCAGGAGAATTTGGCCGCCTCGTGGCAGAAAATTGGCTTAGTTGACAGTACCGAAGGATCTTTGCGGGTTTTTACTACCGATAATCTGCCGTTAATTGAGGTTAATATCGCAGATATGGGCGATCGATACTACAATGCCATTGAACGCCGCATAGCTTCTGCCTGAAATCCTACACCAGTTGGAATTAGTCACACATCCGTGGCAACATTAAGGAAGTGTTAAGTTATGCGACATCTTCCCGAACAGAACGCACCGGTGAACTTGTCCCGCTCATATACCGTCCCCATTAGGAGCCAACCCATCTATGATTCCCAACCATTCCTTCGCGGCTGACCAGCATTCTAGCAAACCTGACAAGCCCGAGGAAGCTTGCGGCGTTTTCGGTATCTACGCACCGGGTGAAGATGTCGCTAAGTTGACCTACTTCGGTTTGTATGCCTTGCAGCATCGGGGTCAGGAATCAGCAGGAATTGCCACATTTGAGGGTGAAACAGTCCACCTGCATAAAGATATGGGATTGGTTTCCCAAGTCTTCAACGAATCGAATTTAGGTCACTTGCCCGGTAACTTAGCCGTAGGCCACACTCGCTACTCTACTACCGGCTCGTCGCGGGCGATCAACGCTCAACCGGTGGTTGTCAAAACCCGTTTGGGAAGTCTCGCATTAGCACATAACGGGAATCTTGTCAATACAAAAGAATTGCGGGAAGAGTTGCTGTCTCGCAACTGCGAGTTTGTCAGCACGACGGATTCAGAGGCGATCGCAGTGGCGATCGGTTGGGAGGTAGATCAGGGCAAAGAATGGCTGGAAGCAGCGATCAGCGCCTTTGGTATGTGCCAAGGAGCCTTTAGTTTGACGATCGCCACCCCGAAAGGTGTAATGGGAGTCCGCGACCCCTACGGTGTCCGCCCGCTGGTAATTGGCATTCTCCCTACAACTCCGGTACGGTACGTTTTAGCATCGGAAACTTGTGGCTTGGATATTATCGGTGCTGAATTTTTGCGGGACGTAGAACCGGGGGAATTGGTTTGGATTACAGAGGAAGGTATGGCTTCCTTCCACTGGAGTCAGCAGCAGAAGCGCAAACTTTGCATATTTGAAATGATCTATTTTGCTCGACCCGATAGCATTATGGAAGGTGAAAATTTGTATACCTATCGGCTGCGGCTCGGGCGTTTGTTGGCAGCAGAATCTCCGATTGATGCTGATATCGTCATCGGTGTTCCCGATTCTGGAATCCCAGCGGCGATCGGCTTTTCTCAAGCTTCCGGCATTCCTTACGCCGAAGGATTGATTAAAAATCGCTACGTCGGACGCACTTTTATTCAACCGACTCAGACAATGCGCGAGTCAGGAATTCGCATGAAACTCAACCCTCTCAGAGATGTGTTGGAAGGAAAGCGGGTAATTATTATCGACGATTCGATCGTGCGCGGGACTACCAGCCGCAAAATCGTCAAAGCCTTGCGGGATGCGGGCGCGACCGCAGTACACATGAGAATTTCCTCGCCGCCGGTGACTCACCCTTGTTTCTACGGCATCGACACCGACAATCAAGATCAGTTAATTGCTGCTACTAAGTCAGTCGCCGAAATCGGCGCCCAAATTGAGGTAGATTCTTTGGCTTTCTTGAGTTTGGAAGGAATGCTGACAGCGACTAACGAAGACACGAAAAGTTTTTGTTCGGCGTGTTTCACCGGCGATTATCCGATCGAGATTCCGACAGTGGTAAAACGGGCGAAGCTCATATTAGAAAAGGCTGTAACTTAAGGGAAGTCATTAGTCATTAGTCATTAGTTAATTGCTATGCCCCATGCCCTGTTTGGCCCATGCCCCATGCCCAATCTCATAACTCGTTGCCAGAATGTGTGTAGAAATGTTACATTAAACTTAGCTCTAGCAATTATTGCAGAATTTGTGAACTGTAGCGAGCGATCGGTTGGGTAGAACTTGTGTGAAACCAAACACTCCGATGCTGTGAGGTTTCGTTCCACAGACCAAGCCTACACTCTCGTTCACAAATCCTAATCTAAGCGTTATATGCTACCTGCTTGCCTGGAGGTAATTCCTCCAGAAGTGTGATCTCAAGTATTGAAGTCGCATTTCGCACCAAAAACGGACACATGAATTTTTTTTAGATAACAGGGTCGATCGCGCAAATTTTCCCCATAACAGCATTCCCCAAGCCACTTGGCTGGAGGATCACCCACGGGCGGGCTATTCATGCGAACTAAACAACTTTAGAAACCCTTGCAGAGTAAAAAATATGGCTCCTTGCGGGCCCAAAGTGACTGTTAAAAGGCGGAATGTGGTTTCTCAAAGTCAGCTTAAATCGGAAACTTCGTGCAATCAAATACTGTTCTCAATCAGCCAAGCAATCAAGGCTCATCCTCTCGTACAAAAGAGTTACCTTTTACTCTTAAAGATGTCAAAGACGCTATTCCAGCCCACTGTTTTGAACCCTCAGCCTGGAAATCTCTAGCTTATTTCTTTTTGGATCTTGGGATAATCGCAGGCTTATATGCGATCGCCTACAGCCTCGATTCCTGGTTATTTTACCCAATCTTCTGGTTGATGCAGGGAACCATGTTTTGGGCATTGTTTGTAGTCGGGCACGACTGCGGGCACGGTTCATTTTCTAAGAAGAAATGGCTCAACAACCTGATCGGACACCTCTCCCACGCACCAATTCTCGTACCTTTCCACGGTTGGCGGATCAGTCACAGAACCCACCACGCGAATACAGGTAGCTTGGATAACGATGAAAGCTGGTATCCGGTGTCAGAGAGCAAATACAATGAAATGACCTGGTACGAGAAGCTAGGACGTTTTTATCTGCTGTTATTTGCCTACCCAATTTATCTGTTTCAGCGATCGCCCGGTCGGCAAGGTTCTCACTTCATGCCCGGTAGCCCGATTTTCCGTCCTTCCGAAAAATGGGATGTGCTGACGAGTTCCGCATCCTTGGTACTGATGGTAGGCTTTTTAGGCGCACTAACCTATCAATTTGGTTGGCTGTTTTTACTCAAATTCTACTTAGTTCCCTATGTAGTGTTTGTGATGTGGCTGGATTTGGTAACATTCCTGCACCACACAGAAGCCGATATTCCTTGGTATCGCGGAGATGACTGGTATTTCTTGAAAGGTGCGTTATCTACGATCGATCGCGACTACGGAATCATCAATTCCATCCATCACGACATCGGGACTCACGTAGCCCACCACATTTTCTCGACGATGCCGCACTATCACTTGAAAGAAGCAACAGAAGCAATTAAACCACTGTTGGGCGATTATTATCGCAAGTCAACCGATCCAATTTGGAAGAGCTTTATTCGCTCTTACTGGGATTGTCATTTTGTCTCCGATACAGGTTCTGGAGTTTACTACGAATCGCGTAACACTCGGCGCTCTGCTGAAGTTAAGTAACTTCAATAAACAATAGAATATGCCAGCAAAAACCCGGCTTCTGAAAGAAACCGGGTTTTTCATTTTTTCCTGGGGTTGTCACTTCGCCAGCCAGTGATTAAATTTTTCAGCGATTAACAAGTCATCTGTATATATTGATAGAGATATTTATTTTGTAAGTATTCATCTGGGGGGATTACCAAAAATAAAAAATTAGCTAATGTGAGGGCATGAAACCAAGACATCTGCTACCTATAGTCAAGAAAAAACTCCTCGAACCAATCCCAGTGTCGGGATTGCTTGACTAGCTCCTGTAAATAGCAGGAAATACAGATGAATCCGATAGCCATAAATCCCCACAGAATTTTATCTACTAATAAAAACAGGAATTAAAAAATGAGCGATTTAATTGTAATTGGCTTTAAAGACGAATTTAAAGCCGATGAAGTGCTGCTCGATCTCAGAAAATTAGAACGAGAGTATCTAATTGATTTAGAAGATGCTGCGATCGTGGTCAGAAATAAAGATGGCAAAGTAAAAATTAAGCAAAGTCAAGAACTTGTCACGAATGGTGCGATCGAGGGAGGTTTCTGGGGATTATTGCTGGGTATGATCTTTTTTCATCCGATGCTAGCAATATTTGGCGCAGCAGTTGGCGCACTATCTGGAGCAATGCAAGATATCGGCATTGATGATAATTTCATTCGAGAAATTGGCGAAACGATCGCACCGGGAACCTCTGCCATTTTTGTGCTGGTACAGAAGTCCACTCCTGACAAAGTTTTAGACGATCTGAGCAAATTTGAGGGTAAAGTTCTGCAAACATCTCTCTCAAAAGAAGATGAAGCAAAACTACAAGCGGCTTTAACTAAAGTGGCAGTTAGTCAAGTATAGCCTAATTGATTTTGCGAGATTGTAGAAAAAAATCAGGAGTCTTAACTCATGAAAATGGAGCATCAACATTCCGATCGCGGAGAACATGACCACGCTCAGATGAATGCTGCCGCCCATAGTCAACACGGTGGTAACGGTCAACACGCCGGGCACGACAAACACGCGGGGCACGACAAACACGCTGGACATAGCCCAGCAATGTTTAAACAGCGATTTTTCGTTTGCCTGGTGCTAACATTGCCCGTTCTCTACCTGTCACCCATGTTTCAGATGTGGTTTGGATATCAAGCCATTCAGTTTCCTGGTGTCAACTGGATTACGCCAATTCTTGCCACCATTATCTATGTTTATGGCGGTTGGGTTTTTCTCAAAGGAGCTTGGTACGAATTTCGCGGCAAAATTGGGATGATGACTCTGATCGCTTTAGCGATCACCGTTGCCTTCGTTTACAGTGTGGCAGTAACTCTAGGCTTAGAGGGAGATTCCTTCTATTGGGAACTGGCAACTTTGGTTGATGTGATGCTACTTGGTCATTGGATTGAAATGGCTTCGGTACAGGGAGCCAGCCGCGCTTTAGAGCATCTTGCGGATTTAGTGCCTTCGATCGCTCATAAACAGGTGAATGGGCGCATCGAAGATGTGGCGGTGAGTGCATTGACTGAGGGCGATCAAATTCTGATTCGTCCAGGCGAACAAGTCCCGATCGATGGTGAAGTGATTGAAGGGATTTCTAGCGTTAACGAAGCCTTTTTGACCGGAGAATCGCGCCCTGTTAACAAGAAAGTGGGCGACGAAATGGTGGCGGGATCGGTCAACGGGGAAGGTGCTTTAACGATCGCAGTCACCCGCACAGGAGACAAAACTACTCTGAGCCAGATTATGCGGCTGGTGGAGGAAGCGCAGGCATCTAAAAGTCAATATCAAAACCTCGCAGATCGACTTGCCTATTGGTTGACTTTAATTGCGATCGGCGTTTCGACGCTGACGTTTGTGATTTGGCTATCAGTAGGCACTGGTGGTCTAACATTTGCGATTAATCGCGCTGTCACCGTACTAATTATTACTTGTCCTCATGCTTTGGGTTTGGCGATTCCCTTGGTGATTATTAACGCCACGGCAATGTCGGCTAAACATGGTATTTTGGTGCGGAACCGCGAAGCTTTTGAACGCGCTAGAAACATCAAAACGATCGCCTTTGACAAAACGGGAACTCTTACAGAAGGTCGATTTGGAGTCCAACACATTTATGCCGAAGGTATCAGTGAGTTAGACGCATTGGTAATCGCTGCCTCGCTAGAATCTCTGTCAGAGCATCCTCTAGGACAATCGATTGTTAAGGAAGCGAATAATCGTAAAAGCCAGCTTGCTAAAGCTAGTGAATTTAAAGCAGTACCGGGTCAAGGAGTCGAAGGTGTTGTCAAAGGTCAGCGTTATCGGGTGGGTAGACCGGAATGGGTTGAAGAGTTGAAATTGAGCTTTTCGCCAACGTTGAAAAAAGGACTGCAAGACAGTGAATCTCGTGGAGAAAGCGCGATCGCGTTGCTGGACGACAAGCAAGTTCTGGCGGTTTTCGGATTGGCGGATCAGGTACGAGAGCAAGCACGGAAAGCAATTGAACGTTTGCACGAGATCGGAATTGAAACCGTGATGATCACGGGCGATGCGGAAGCGGTTGCCAAAACAGTGGCAGCAGATTTAAAGATCGATCGCTATTATGCGCGAGTTCTCCCCCAGGACAAAGCTGCTCTGATTCGACGGTTAAAAGCCGATAAACCAACCGCCTTTGTTGGCGACGGCATCAATGATGCACCTGCTCTATCTGAGTCGGATTTAGGCATTGCCATTGGTGCGGGTACAAATGTCGCGATCGAGTCAGCCGATCTGGTACTGGTCAAGAATGACTTACTAGACGTGGCTTATGCCCTCAAATTAGCAACAGCCGCCTATAACAAGATGATCCAAAATTTGTTCTGGGCAACTGGGTATAACGTCATTGGCATCCCCTTAGCGGCTGGTGTTGCTTACCCGCTGGGAATCGTACTTTCTCCAGCCGTAGGCGCGTTATTTATGACGATTTCTACTGTCGTTGTATCGATTAATGCGATCTTGCTCCGACGCATGAAGAGTTAAGCTAGAGTTTCATTCCACCCAACATTGACCATAATCCAATCCAAGACGAATTAAGACTGCGTTGGTCTAGGAATGATGCTGGAGGCTCCCGCAGAAAAAATGCAGTCACATCCAGAAACTTTAGAAAGATGCAAAGCTTCGGATGCAGCTTGATAAAGAGCGGGTAGATCCGTCCCATCATCCGGGTATTGGGCAATTCCACCGCTAAAGGTGATCCGAAATTGAGTTTCGTCAGGTGCAACAAACCGTCGATTGCGGAGCGTTGTTAATAATCGAATAAAGCTTTGAATGCCATCGGCTCTGGTCATGCCATACAAAGCAACCACAAACTCATCTCCCTCCCAGCGAGCAACTACTGCATTCTGCCTAAATGTCTGCCGGAGCAACTGCCCCCACTGGCGCATCACAATGTCTCCCGTGTTATGCCCATGACGATCATTGATTTCTTTGAGATTGTCTAAGTCTAAGACTGCCAGACAGAGAGGCTGCTTCTGTTGACTTGCCAGTTGAAGGTATTCAGTTAAGTCTTGAGTTGATTTACGGCGGTTAGAGAGTTTAGTCAAACGATCGGTTTCAGCCGCTTCTTGAAGGAGTTTCAGCCGCTCCAGTCGATTGAGGATGCGAGTCACTAATTCTGGACCCGCGATCGGTTTGCTCACGAAGTCATCTGCACCCACTGCAAACACTTGATTAACGATTGTGGCATCCGTATGCGCTGTTAGAAGAATGATGGGCAAGTTACCCCAGCGCGAGTCATGGCGAACCCGTTGGCAAAGCTCAATGCCATCCAAGATGGGCATTTCCACAGCTAGAATTAGCAGATCCGGTGAGCAGGATTCCAGCCTTTCCCAAAATTGTTGCGGATCATCTAGCGTTGTGACGTTTAAGCCCCAAGGCTCTAGTAAACCCTTCAGTGTTATAAGAATCTGGGGATCATCATCCACGACCATAACCCGTTGTTTTGCTGCCTCTGCTCGTTGCGCTGCTTGAGCTACTGCTGCCAATACTTGAGCCGCAGGCAAGGGCTTGTGTAGAAAGCCATGTCCGCCGAGTTGGGCAACTTCCAGTCGGTCTGCTAGACGATCGTGACTGGTGAAGGCGAGGACTGGTACCGGAGGCGTTTGATGACTGAGTTCCGCCAGCAGGCTCAAACTATCTGTTGTGGGATGAGTTAGATCGGGATCAAGTAGCACAACCGTAAGTGCATTCTGTTTGATTCTCGTTTTAGCTTCAGCAAGGGTCGTCGCGATCGCGACTCGGAAGCCCCAGTTGGCGGCTTCATTCCTCAACTGTTCTGCTAGATGAAGATCGGGATCAACGATCAATAACAGAGGACGGTCATCCGTGAATGGAGAATCTTCCTGCTCGACCAGTTCTGCCTTTAAGTCTGTCGAGGCGCGATCGATTTCTTGCCGCAGGTCTGTCACCAGTTCACAGAGACGGAGCGTTTGATCCGGCTTCAAGGCTTCATTGACTCGCAGTATTTGCTCGATTTCTTCAGCAAGTCGAGAACCTTCAGGCAAGCCGAAGGTCGCGAGTGAGCCTGATAAAGTATACGCTTCCTGAGATGCCAGATGCTGAAGCTCTGCATCCAGCATCTGCTGCATTAAAGCTATACTCGCTTGCTCTAGAATTCTGACCTGTTCATCTACTCTAGTTTTGAAGCGATTCCAAATTTGGGATGAGGGGCTGAGCGATCGTTGCTGAATCGCTGGTGCCGCGTCGTTGGGTGTGGGGTGATCTGCGCTGATTGAATCGACGATCAATTCCCAAGGTTTAAGCCGATAACCCAATCCATAAACCGTTTCAATCAAGTCTGTAGGAGCGCCAACCTTCCTAAACTTTTGTCTTAGCCCCTTAATGTGAGTTCTGACGGCATCTTCGGTAGGCGTTTCGTCATACGCCCAGAGTTGATCCAGAATCACACTGTAGGTAAAGACTCGATGACCATTTCGTAAAAAAAGCTCTAGAATCGAGAACTCTTTGGGACTCAAGGCTAGAGATTTTTCTGCGTAAGTGACCTCACGAGTTGTCGGCTCAAGTCGCAAACTGCCCCACTCTAGGACAGATTGAAAAACCGTTCTACTTCGACGCAGTAAAGCTCGAATGCGAGCAATCAGTTCCACTTGATCGAGAGGTTTCACGATGTAGTCATCAGCACCTGCATCTAGTCCAATTACTTGATCATTGCTGGCTCCTATTCCCGTAATCAGCATGATTGGCATCTGATAACGGTTCGCTCTTAGCTTACGACAGAGGCTAATGCCATCTAGCTTTGGGAGCATAACAGCTAACAGGAGTAAATCATAGTCATAGACTACAATCAACTCCCAAGCTTTCTCGCCATCGTTTGCAATTTCAACCGTGTAATTTTGGCTGAAGAGAACAAGGGTAAGAACCTTGGTAATTGCCGCATCATTTTCTACAACTAAGATTTTCATCTACCTTATCCTTTATCCCCTTTATCCCCTTGCAAACCAGTAGAGGTATCCGGTGATCAGAACGCTCCTCCACAAAAGAATAAACGGGAATAATGAAATCAGGATGAAATGAATTGCTCATCGCCTAAAAGCTAGCAAAATCTTCCTAAAGACGTAAACCTTGAATCGCTCATAGGTTTCTCATAGTCTGAGCGTAGCTTGAGAGATATAAGAACTTAGTCATCCCCTAACCAAGGTGAAGGGCATAACAATCTGTTCTTCGTTGTGTTGATTCTTTAGGAGCTTAAAACCATGACAACTACTACTAAATCCCATCAATCTCTGCTAGAAACCTGCATTCAGAATTGCCTCGACTGTCTTCGTGAGTGTGAGCAATGCGGAACCGCTTGCTTAACCAGTGACATGGTGCAGATGATGGCTCAATGTATTAAGCTATGCCGCGATTGCGCTGATACCTGTGCTCTCTGCGCTCGGTTCATGGCTCGTAATTCTGACTTGCACGCTCAAATGTGTGCAGTTTGTGCGGAAGCGTGCGATCGCTGTGCGGCTGAGTGTGAGAAGCACGACCACGACCAGTGTAAGAAGTGTGCTAAAGCCTGCCGTCGTTGTGCTGAATCTTGCCGTCAGATGGCTAAAGCAACCGCATAAAACCATTTATTTACCGCGTTGGCTGTTGCATGAGCGATCGCGTCTTGCTTTGCAACAGCCAGCATTGAAACCCAGTTATCCTTCAAATGAGGTGGAGTTATGAATAAGAAGTTTTTGGTTTACAGCTTAGTCGGGCTACTCAGTAGTGGCGCTGCCACTGGGTTCGTTCTTGTTAACAGCAAACAAGTTCAGTCTCAACCTGCATCAGGAGAAACCCAGCAACCCAGTTCGGTGCTGGTTGACCAACATTTTATCGAAATGATGATCCCTCATCACCGAGACGCGATCGCAATGGCTGACCTTGCCTTAACTCGTACCAAGCGACCGGAAGTGAAGCGACTGGCTGAAGCCATTAAGAAAGATCAAGCCCGTGAAATTCAAGAGATGCGTACCTGGTACAAACAGTGGTACAGCAAAGAAGTGCCTGCGCCTTCAATGACTGGTATGGGCATGGGGCAGGGCATGATGGGAAACCCCCAAAACCAAGGACAGGGAACGAGTTCAGGCATGATGGGTATGGGGCAGTGCATGATGGGAAACCCCCAGAACCAAGGGCAGGGAACAGGTTCAGGCATGATGGGCATGGGACAAGGCATGATGTGCATGAAAACCGACCTCGAAGCACTCAAGAAAGCCCCGGACTTTGACAAAGAATTTGTGCGGCAAATGATTCCCCATCATCAAATGGCGGTGATGATGGCTCAGATGGCAACTAGGCGTGCTACTCGTCCAGAGATTCGCGCTCTAGCTCAGTCGATTATCAAGTCTCAGAATGCTGAAATCGTACAAATGCAGGGATGGCAGCAAGCTTGGAATCGTTGACTTGAGGCATTGTTTAACAGGTTGAGCGATCGTTATTGCACCGCACGGTACAGCAATATTTCAGCCACGCTAAAAACAAATTCTGCGATCGCTCTTTCTTGCTACAGCCGTGACGACAGGCATTATTTATCTCCTCTGTATGCCGCCTAGCTTACAGGAATTGCTCTAGCTCAAAGCCAATCATTTCCATTTCTTTTCTATCACCAGATCACTCAAGAGTAACCATTTAAAACTATGACACTACAACTAAAAGTTCCCAAAATGTCCTGTGGTGGTTGTTTAAATACCATCACCAAAGCAGTTAAGAGCGTCGATGCCAATGCGATCGTCCAAGGCGATCCACAAACCAAAACTGTATCAGTGGAAACTCAAGCTGCGGAAACAAACATTAGGGCTGCGATCGCCAAGGTTGGCTATCCCGCGAGTTAACCCACATGGAGGATTAAAAGATGAATAAGAATGAACCAGGAAAAGTGGAAGAGCATCCGCAAGAAGAATCTCGGATGTCTGGGATGAATATGATGATGGGAATGATGGTAGCTTGTTGTGTTGCCGTACTTGCTTTTTCCTTGATTGGAGGAGGAGGTTTAGGCTGGTGGTTAGGTCGTTCTAGTCCTCAGCCAGTTAGCTCACCCAGTAATTCTTCACAACCTCAGAAATAAAAATAGCAACCAGTGTTACAGAAATACACTGGTTGCTATTTTCCCGTTTTGTCACGATAAATTTTAGTAGAGATGGATGGATAATTACCAGTGTCTAAGTGGATTGTCAAAATTATTGCGGCACCCGAAACTAACTTATTTCTATTTGCATTCCTGCTCAATTTCGTCTACGAGGTCTGGCAATCTCCCTATTTTGACTTCTATAATATGCCATCATTGGCTAATAAGATCGATTACATCACTCACTGCACAGTTGGTGATGGTGTCATTACCATATTCAGTTTTTGGATCGTGAGTGCGTTACGGGGTTCGCGCTACTGGTTGCTTAACTCAACTTGGAAGCTAACATTAATGTTCACTACTTTGGGTTGGATTTATACCTTTATTTCCGAAATTTATCGAGTTCAAGTTGCCAAACTTTATGGAGTTTCAATTCTCGTGATACCAGGCGTGGGGATTAGCTGGCTGCCGTTATTGCAATGGGTGATTGTGCCACCTCTGGTTTTGTACATGGCACAACGTCACCTCATGGGCTATAAGGCAAAAGGTTAGCTGTAGGCAGTTGCAGTTACTTTTGTAAAATGATGTCAATGATGAACTTCTACAGGTACAGCACTTAAAGAATTGGGCGCTGACATTGAATTTATAGGGTGCGCATTGCGTACCTTACTGCGTGCTGACATTTAATTAGTAGGTGCGTACTGCGCACATTGCGCTTAGAGAATTGGGCGCTGACATTGAATTTGTAGGGTGCGCAGTGCGCACCTTACAGATTTACAGAATTTGTAGGGTGCGCAGTGCGCACCTTACAGATTTACAGATTACCTTTAAGCCCGATCGCAGTTACAATCGTCCACGCATCCACCAACAATAGCAGCAGCGTACAGAAGAGCAAAATCAGATACATCCAAGGCTGCGACAAAGGGCGAACATCTGTAGTATCAATACCCGTTTTCGCTTCCACCAAACGCACGAATTTACCAAATCCAGCCACCCGCATCGGTAACAGATAACCTTCACCCGAATGACTGAGAAAATAGTACACTAAACCTCCTTGACCGGTCGATCGAGGTTTAAGAGCTTTCACCTCAGTCCAAGGAAGCGACCAACCCTTGCGAAACACGCGCGGAAACCACTTCGGATAGGTGACTTGAATCCCTTCCTCGCTGAGAATTACCCGTTCGCTGAGCACGCCGTAGAGGCCCGCTGCGCCGATCGCAATTGCCACCCAGAGTGCCGCGGGGGGAACCGGTGCTTTCGTGACTTCCGACAAAAACGGTAAGGGAATTGTCAGGGCGACGTACAAGCCCAACAGCGTGATTCTAATCAGGGGAGAAAGCCGGAATACTGCCGGCTCAAATACTGGGGCGGAAGATGGGGTAAGTGCGATCGGTTGTGCTGACATGGGTGAAATTGAAGAAGCTATTTAATGCTATTTTTGCACAGTTGTCTGGCCGATGAACAAAACTCAAGCAAATATTAAAAACCGCAAAATATTTGCGGTTCTGAGTTTATATCTAAAATTCAATTCATTAACTTGGATTCTTAAATCCTGAGTTTTTAGCCATTGCCAGAAGTTGGAATTTTGAGCGCAGAGTTATCAATTAACTGACAATTTATAACTCAAAACTCACAACTTCTGTTAATCGACGGCGGTTAGCGCGGGTACTGTCAAAGGTTCTGAGATTTCTCGCGATTTGGGGCGGCCAGCAATTATTGTGCGATCGCCCTTAACTTCCCCTCCCGATCTGCTAGAATTGACGTTAGAATAGGGGTCTTCGTTAATTTGCAAGCGATCGCAAGGAATTTTATCCGACAAAATTGCACTGGCCATCATCCCGGTGTGAATTTCCAATGCTGCGGCCCGTATCGCTTCAAACACTAAACGCTGTCCGGGAAATACCACTCGTTCAAAATACCAGTAAGGAATGTTGCAGATGCGAGCAATCTGAATTTGACTGGTGGCGTTGACGTAACAGCAGAGAATTTTGCTGTCGGCGTTTGAGGGTACTGGGTCAAGAATTTGAGCCATAACTGCTAAGGGGCTTTGCCTAAAAGTTTTAGTTATCTTCTTAGGCTAACACTAGGCGATCCCGGCCTACTGTAAAGCCGACTACCAACTGAATCATACATGAGAGACCGATCGCACTTAAATTTAAACTTAGCCAGATAAATATCCGATTTTTGACTTCTATCTGGGATTTTCGTTCAATATACGCTGTATTTACCTAAAAATTAGGTGCTGTAGCCGATCAACACCAACAGGCTGAGCCTTAAGCCCGGAATGAAAACTTTAAGAATATTTAATGTTAGATTGCGAAAATTAGAGAGAGTGTAAAGTTATATTAAAAGAATATAAACATAGTTGAAAAAGTTCCAGTTTAGGATATAGCAATCATGGAAAACCGAGAAAACCGAGTCCTGTACGTTCGCCTCCCTTGCAATCCGATTTTCCCGATCGGAGTTGTGTACCTTTCGGATCACGTCCACAAGCTGTTTCCCGATGTCCAACAGCGGATTTTCGACTTAGGTGCGGTGCCGCCCCTAGATTACGCTAAAGGTTTGGATGCCATCATCGATGAATTTCAGCCGACGCTGCTGGTTTTCTCTTGGCGGGATATTCAAATTTACGCCCCCGTGGGCGGTAGAGGCGGCAATCCGCTGCAAAATGCCTTCGAGTTTTACTACGCCAAAAATCTGCTGACTAAGTTCCGGGGAGCACTCGGAGGACTGCGTTTGGCCACGTCCTACTACACCGAACTCTCGCGCAATCTGGGACTGGTTAAGCGCGGATTGAAGCGGGCCCGGAAATACCGCCCGGAAGCTCGTGCAGTGGTCGGTGGTGGTGCTGTGAGCGTGTTTTACGAGCAGTTGGGCCGCAGTTTGCCGGCGGGAACTGTGGTTTCGGTGGGCGAAGGCGAAGCTTTGCTGGAGAAGTTGATTAAGGGCGAAGATTTGGCTCAGGAAAGGTGTTATGTAGTAGGAGAAACTGTGCCGCGC
>JAJAYT010000097.1 GCA_026786085.1 Microcoleus sp. CAN_BIN18
ATCGTTTATAGGAGGTTAGATGAGATACCATCTGTGGAACCACTTTTAGGTCGCCACTGATATCTTCAAGGGTTTTCAACCATTTTTTATAGTATTCAATTGCTTGATTAACACGCCCTTTATCTGTAAGAGGAAGTTTCTTGTTATCGAGCAATGCTGCTAGTTTGTCCCCGTGTGGCTGAGCTAAGTTAAACATAAAGTCCTGCTTTTTGGTTGATTGTTTTAATGAGTTTTCGAGAATTATGCCTATCAAAACAAGGTGAAGGTTGTACTTTTTCAACCTTATCAATAGCATCTTTAATTTCAGGTTCACTTCTTCATCCGCTATGAAATAAGCGGACTCTAATGCTTGTACTGCCAGAGTTCGTGCTTGATGTAATGCAAAATAATAGGGTTGATTTTCTAACTTGACAAAGTGCAGTATATCTTCTTTAATCGTTTTGCCATAGCGATTTACAAAACTTCTTTCTTGACGGATATCTAAACTAATACCCAATACTTGACTAGCGACTTCTGCAACTAACTCTCCGTTAAAAAAAGGAGTGCCTCTAATATTTGATTCTCGACCAACAACAAATATTATCCTACTATCATAGCTGCATATTCGCAACAATTCTTGCAAAGCATAAGCGATGTCTAAACAATATTGAATTACAGTTAAAAATCTATTACTTCTATGTTTACGATTTGAACCAAATTCAGATTTTGCCACCTCTAAAAGTTTCCAGTTTAGTGCTTCAGTAGAAGCGCGATACTGCTGATGATAGTTGAATACATTGATATAAGGGGGAGAGGTGATCACAAGGTTGACGCTGGAGTTTTTTAAGGGAATATTTCTGGCATCGGCGTTGTAGGCATTTATCGGTTTTTCGCTATAGGGTAGTTTAAGCACAAAAGCAGCGATATTTTCCGCAAGAGTGAAAACTCTTGAGTAGGTAACTTCTTTCTTGTCTAAGTCTAGCAATATAACTAATGCTTCATGTAGAATATTAATGAACTCTTGTTCTCCATCAACTGCTAAATTTACAATTTTATCTGTTAAATCATTTCGGGTTACATCTTTTTGAATAGTTTGGAAAAGTGGCAGTGTTTCAAGCATCTCTGTTTTTAGCCGATTGAGAAAACAATTGATATAGTTTTCTCGCTGTCTTGGCAAAAGATTGATAAATTTATAAATGTTAGCTAGGATTAAAGCTGCTGGGTTGATTTCTGTTCCGTAGGCTTCCATTCCGAATCTTCCGGCTTCATATAAAACTGTTCCACTACCTAAAAATGGGTCAAAAATCACGCTGTTTTGATTGGCATATTTATTAATCAAAGTTTCGATAAACTGGGGAGAAAATTGCCCTTTCCAGGGCAGGGGATTGGTTCGTTGTTTATTTTCAATGTCTAATAGTTCTTGAGAAATTTCTTTTCTATTGATGGGGGTTTCGGTGAAAATATTAGATAAAACCATGATTGTAATTCTTATTTGGTGCGAAGTGATGAGTGGGGCGGGTTTATGAGATTGTTGGTTTGAGTCAGAGATTTTTGGTGAACCCGCCCCTACAAGTATTGCGGTTTATCGGCGATGATATCGGGCGTAATTCCTGATTAACTTACTGTTTGAAATTCATCCAATTTAGCTTTTACTGCCTGCATATCTTGCCACATAAACCATTTCGGAGTCTCCGGTTCGCGGGAGGGATTTCGCAACAAGTATGATGGGTGAAAAATTGGCATACATAAACGTCCTTCCCATTCTATCCATTGACCTCGGATTTTACTAATTGGTCGCTTGTCGCTTAACAATCCTTTGAGGGCTGTTGCACCGGTTAATAAAATGATTTTGGGGTCTAAAATGCGAATTTGTTCTAGCAAGTATGGTTTGCAAGCTTCGATTTCTTTTGCTGTGGGAGGGCGGTTGTTGGGAGGACGACATTTGATGACGTTGGCTATGAATACATCGGTTTCTGCACTCAATTCTACGGATTCTAAAATCTTATCTAACAGTTTGCCCGATCGCCCGACGAAGGGTAATCCGGTTTCGTCTTCGTTTTGTCCGGGCGCTTCTCCCACAATCAAAATTGAGGCTTGAGGATTGCCGCGCCCGATGACGGCGTGAGTGCGAGTGTTGCCCAATTCGCAGCGGTGACAGCGGTTGCAGTGCTCGCCGATTTGTTCCATATTTTGATAGGTGCCGGCAGGAATGGGAATTTTGGCATTTGCTGGGATTGAGTCGTTTTGGAAAGTGGCACTTTGATTGCTGTCAAACAGGCTAAGTTGCAAGTCGCTGGACATACATTTTACAATTAGGGAGATTTTTTTGAGTCTAGAGTTTATAGTTTAGATGGCGCTGGGTGATTTGAGATTGGCTGGATGCTTTGATGCGATACTGTCTCGCACAATCTCAAATTAACATTCGCAAATCTCACACGACTAGCGCCAAAGAAACCCGGTTTCTCTCAGAAATCTTGGTTTAGTCGCGAAGTATCTGGGAATAAACCGGGTTTCTGACTCACGACTAGCGCCAAAGAAACCTGGTTTCTCTCAGAAATCTTGGTTTAGTCGCGAAGTATCTGCGAATAAACCGGGTTTCTGACTCGCAAATTTCACGTTGTTTGGTTGAGCTCGTACAGGCAAAAATATGTTGTCTAACCCGTTTTTTGACGATCGCGCCGATGCAGGCGAAAAACTGGCCGAGGCAGTTGAAGACGAGCTCGGCAAGTTGAATTTAACCGCACAGGAAGCCATTAAACCGATTGTTTATGCCTTGCCGCGCGGGGGTTTGCCCGTTGCTGTGCCCGTGGCGCGCCGCTTGGGCTGTGCTTTGGATGTGGTTGTCGCCAAGAAAATTACTCGCCCAGATAATTTGGAATTCGCGATCGGGGCTGCAACTGCTGATGGCCATGTGATCTGGCAAAAGCAAAAGCAGCACAATTTACGCTTGCAAAAATCAGCACTCCAGCAGGCTGAAAATAGCGCTCAATCTCTGTTAGCGGATTTGGCTACTGGGCGGCCAAATGTCAGCGCGGCGGGGGCTTTGGCGATTTTGGTGGATGATGGGATTGCGACGGGGATGACGGTGGCTGTGGCGGCGAAGGCTTTGCTGTCGCAGCAACCGGCGGCTTTGTGGATTTGCGCGCCCGTCGCCCCCCATGATTTGATGGGATGTTTGGCGAAAATGGGCGATAAGGCGATTATTCTAGAGACTCCAGACCCTTTTTACAGTGTCAGTCGCTTTTACGCGCAATTTCCGCAGGTGGAGACGGCGGAGGCTTTGGCGTGTTTGCTGCAACAAACTGAATGGCGATCGTGAGTTAAGCTGGAAGGCTAAATCCAAAAGCTCGATCGTTAAAACATGAGACCTTGGGAATATTGGTTGAACACTGTGATTTTGTCTGCTCAGCACCATCCGCCTCGCTTTGTTGAGTTGGTGATGTTGATTTTGGCGATGATTTTGTTGGGGCTGTGGAGTGTAACGGCGCAGTGGCCGTATTTGGCGCTGTCTTTGAGTTATATAATTGGTTCGTCTTTTTCAATTTTGGTGCGGGAATCTATCGGCCCGCGGCCTCAATTTCAGTTAACTCATTTGACTGCGTTGTTATTATTAATTATCAGTTTCTATAGTTTTGCTGAATTGATTAGATAGTTAAGGTAGTTTTGAACGAACCGCGAAGACGCTTTAGGCGAAGCCGCGCGTCAGCGCTAGAACGCGAAGTCAGAAAAGAGAAGATCGAGAGTTCGCAAATCATTTGTGATTGTTGTATAACTTAATTTCTTAGTCCGCGGAGGCGGACATGGTTTGTGTAGAGGCGATTTCAATCGCCAACTCTGATCTACTCATGGGATTGATGCAAAATTATGCGATTTCCGGCGGGATCGAAGGCATAGATTTCTAAACCGTGAGAAGCTTTGATAATTTCTCCGGCGGGCGGATATCCTAAAGCCCAGATTCGGGCGATCGCAGTTTCGATATCGCTGACCTCAAAACACAAACTCATGCCTGTTTTTGCTCGACTTGCAAATTCCAATTTGTGGGAATCTTTGGGTTTGAATATGCCGAGTCTTAAGCCGGGGAGTTGAAATTCAGCATAGGTATTGGGAATATAAGGATTTGGTTCTATATCGAGAAATTTTGTGTAAAATTTAACGAGAACTTCCTTGTCAAGGTCTGCTAAAGTCACTAGGGCGGCGCTGTACTGGAAACTCATATAAATTGGTAATGGGTAATTGGTGATGGGTAATTGGTAATTGGTAATTGTGGTGAATCATTGGTGGAGGCTTCATCGCCATGCCGAAAACTCAAAACTATATTATCATATTCTCATACAACAAATATTTCTCTATGGAACTCACCAATTTTATTGCTCTGTCTGTGATTGTTGTGGCTGCGCTGGGGATTGGCGTGGGGACAATGACTTGGGCTTACTTCGGCAAGGGCAGCATTTCTGTGCTGTTTAAAGAACCAATTTTAAACTCGCCAGAATTTCCAGCTACTGACGCAGGTAGCAAAGCTGCGGTTTATTTCCAACAAGGGATTGAGGCTTATCAGTCGGGAGATTACCGCCAAGCTCAAGATAAATTTACTAGCGCTTTAGAAGAAATTTCAACTTTGGCAGAAGTGTACCACAATCGTGGTTTGGTTTTTGCGAATTTGCGATCGGACGGCGAAGCTGTTGCAGATTTGATCCGTGCTAGCGAATTATATCAACAGCAGGGGAATGAAAGTGCGATCGACACGATTAAACAAAATCTTGCAGCTTTGAAGC
>JAJAYT010000098.1 GCA_026786085.1 Microcoleus sp. CAN_BIN18
GCTTACCTCCCCTATTTGCTGCAACAAAATTTTGCGGCAATTCATCAATTTTCCGGGGGTTTAAACAACTCAAAAAAAACCGGTGCGTCGGGCGCACTCCCGCCCGCTCTTTTTGCGCACTAACGCCCCCACTACTAACCAACTCAACCCATCTCAAGTTCAATTTATTTCAAGCCAAATAACTACAACAAGGAAACAAAAAAAAATGCAAACCTACGATAATCCAAACGTTAAATATGACTGGTGGGCCGGCAATGCCCGCTTCGCAAATCTTTCGGGATATTTCATTTCCGCTCACGTCGGTCAAGCCGCTTTAATTACTTTCTGGGCCGGAGCATTTACTCTGTTTGAAATGTCTCGCTACAATCCTGAGATTGCAATGGGCGAACAGGGATTGATTTTGTTACCTCACTTAGCTACTCTCGGTTTGGGTGTAGGAGCGGGCGGCAAGATTGTCGATACTTATCCGTATTTTGTGGTCGGAATTGTCCACCTAATTTCATCGGCTGTCTTGGGTGCTGGTGCTTTATTTCACACCTTTAAAGGCCCGAAAAGCTTGAAAGATGCGAAAGGTCGCGCTGGCAAGTTTCACTTTGAATGGGAAGACCCGAAAAAACTGGGTTTTATTCTGGGACATCACTTGATTTTCTTGGGATTAGGTGCGCTATTGCTGGTAGCGAAAGCGATGTTTTTCGGTGGATTGTACGACTCGACAATTCACGATGTTCGCACTGTTGTCAGCCCTACTCTTGACCCGTTAGTTATCTACGGCTATCAAACTCATTTTGCCAGTGTTGACAATTTGGAAGATTTGGTTGGCGGTCACATTTATGTCGGCATCATGCTGATTCTTGGTGGCGTTTGGCATATCGTCAAAGAGCCTTTTTCTTGGGCTAAGCGAGTGTTGAGTTTCTCTGGGGAAGCTATTCTTTCCTACTCTCTCGGCGGTATTGCTTTAGCAGGATTTACAGCGGCTTATTTCTGTGCGGTAAATACTTTAGCTTATCCTGTTGAATTCTACGGGCCTGTGCTAGATGTCAAGCTGGGTATTACCCCGTATTTTGCGGATACAATCGCCTTACCGTTAGGTGCACACACTGCCCGCTGCTGGCTGGCTAATGCTCATTTCTTCTTGGCTTTCTTCTTCTTGCAAGGTCATTTGTGGCACGCTTTGCGCGCAATTGGATTCAATCTTAAGCAAGTTGAAACTTCTTTGAATGCGGTGGGAACTGAGTCCTAGGACTTCAGGATTTGCAGAGTGAATGGTTTCTCTGCAAGCACTGTGGCGGGCAATGTTAATCAATTTCAGGACTTACGCATCAAGTCCAAGAAACCGGGTTTTTTGACTGAGATAAGTACGTGGATATATATATTTACCGTCCGAAGAGACAACGAAGTAATCTCAAAACCCTGCGATTGCTTCGTTCCTCGCAATGACATTATTGTATTTATTTATGTCCACCTACTTAGAAGGTTTTAAGCCAATATTTTGGTTAAAAAACCCGGTTTCTAGCTACCCGTGCGTAAGTCCTAAATTTTAAGATTGCCCGCTCTAGCTAGAATTTTACGAGGGAAACAACTGTGACAATTGCTAATATTAATGACTTTGGAATGGATGGAGCGAATGTTAAGTGGTGGCTTGGTAATGCGCGCTTAACTGATTTGTCGGGTAGGTTGTTGGGTGCTCATGTTGCTCACGCGGGTTTGATTATGTTTTGGGCGGGAGCAACTACGATATCGGAAGTGACTCGCTTTGTGCCAAGTACGCCCATGTACGAGCAGAATCTCTCTTTACTGCCGCATTTAGCAACTTTGGGCTGGGGTGTTGGTGTTGGGGGTGTTGTGACTGATACTTATGCTTATTTTGCGATCGGCATATTGCATTTAGTGGCATCTGCTGTTTTGGGTGCTGGGGGTCTCTATCATGTTTTTAGTGGCCCGGAAATTTTGCATACTGGGGGCGGAATTGTTGCTAAGTTTCACTACGAATGGAATGACGCTAAAAAGCTGGGTTCCATTTTGGGAAGTCACTTAATTATTTTAGGATTGGGTGCTTTTTTGCTAGTGATTAAAGCAATGAACTTTGGCGGAATTTATGATAGTGCAATTGGCGATGTACGGCTGATTGTTACCCCCAATCTCAATCCGGCGACAATTTTTGGCTATCTGTTCGGATTTGCTAATGGCGGCTGGACAATCCTAGGAATGGCTAGTGTTAATAATTTGGAGGATGTGATCGGCGGTCACATTTGGATTGGTGCGATGCTAATTTCAGGTGGCGTGTGGCACATTCTGATTGAGCCTTTTCCTTGGGCTAAGCGACTTTTGATTATTGAGGCTGATGCTATTCTTTCTTATAGTTTAGCTGGCTTGGCTTTTATGGCTTTTCTTTCCTGTGTTTTCGTGGGGTATAACACGACTGTCTATCCTACCCAATTCTACGGGAGCGATCGCCTCGGATTGGCAAATGCACAATTTCTATTGGGTATATTAGCCCTTGCAGGTCACATCTGGCACGCTTCTCGCGCCCGCCTTAATAGAATCTGAATGCGATTTAAGTCAGAAACAAAGTTTCTTCCTACTTTGTTTCTGTGCTTTGCATTGGTTTCAAATTTGTGTATACTTTGAGAAATTACCCTATGACTGTTTTTATTTACTGTTTCTGTATCGGTATTTTGATCCTGCTGTTTTTGTGGAGTGCCTCGCTAGCATTACGAGAGGGATTTCATCAAATCAAGCGCCTACATCAAATTCCTTGTTCAGATTGCGAGTTTTTTACTAATGACTACCGCCTCAAATGTACAGTAAGGCCGTGTGTTGCTTGTACTGAGGATGCGATCGGCTGTACTGACTTTGAACCGAAGACTTGTTTTGCCAATTCTTGCCAGCAACATTTCTCTAGGGTTCACAAACCTTATGCAGAAATACCGACAACCAATCCTTCTGTTCCACCTTTAGCAACCGGAATTAGAAGCTAGTAAATCCGCCCTAAATAAGGGAAATCTATAACAATTATTTGGACAAATTGGCTATGAATTTATACAGCGCTAACTCACTAAAAATCGAACTCAACCAGAGAGGCTGCCGCCTGACTCCCCAGCGAGAAACAATTTTGAGTGTGTTTCAAACTCTGCGGCAAGGAAATCATTTGAGTGCGGAAGAATTATACAATACTTTGCAAAATCAAGGAGAACGAATAGGCTTGTCTACTGTCTACCGAACGCTGCATTTATTAGCAAGAATTGGGATTTTGCGCGAGCTAGAATTAGCAGAAGGACACAAACATTACGAACTGAATTTACCCGAATTGCACCACCACCACCATCTAGTTTGCATTCAGTGTCACAAAACATTTGAATTTAGCGACGAATCGATTTTTAAAATAGGCAAAAAGCAGGTTGAAAAAGCTGGTGTAGAACTGCTTGACTGTCAATTAACTGTGCGTGCTGTTTGTTTGGAAGCGCTGCGGGAGGGATGGCCTTCTTTGCTGCCGAGCAATTGGTTGTGTCCGAAATATCATTCGGAACTGGAGCAGGAAATGAGCAAATGACTGAGGGCGGGTTTTGCCCTTTTTTTAGTCATAAGTATCATATATCCTTAGCTAAACCCGCCCCTACAAAATGCTAATGACTGATGACTAATGACTATTGACTACTGACTACTGACTACTGACTTCACTTGTACTCAAGCAACCTCAGAATCGCAACGTTGGTGTTCCATGCGAAATACGTTAGCATACAAACTAGCAACAATCTGTTTGCCTTCTTGGGTCAATTGCAAGTAACCGAGAGATTCGCTGATGTGAGGATAAATGCCGCTCCAGTAAAACTTAGAGTAGCTTTGTAGCAAGTCGCCCGGATGCCGGTAGCCCAAAATTTTAGTAGCACCGCTTTCTTCCAACTCGTAAAACAGCGCGCCAATTTTCTGTAAATATTGGGGGTTGCTGAGTTGACCTATTAAGTCAGCACCGCGAACTAAACTAGAATAATTAAGTGCATCTTCGTCACTGTTGCCGTCAAGCACCGAAAAACGAGTCTGTTCTATGTTCTGCTTAATTATCTCAGCATTAATTAGCTTGTGGTTGCCGAAACGCTCGTCAATGAACAGTTTGGCTCTGTCAACTCGGTAAGGAGCGAGGCTGGCGGCTGTTGAACCCGGAGCAAGGGCAATTTTCATGCCATCTTTTCCCGTTGCATACAATCCTTCTGCTTGTTGGTCTTGTCGGCAAACTCCTTTGACATATCCGATATCTTGGCACAACAAAGATATGATGAAGTGCAGCCAGTTTTCGCAGGATACTCCGCCTTTGCGAATGTGTTTCCCCCGCAAGATTTCTTGGCCGACTAAGGTAATGCAAATGGCGTGTTCTACATTGTGATAAAGAGCGTCGCTGCTGGCGATATTTTCTAACGCCATTGCCCCCACCCAGGCAATAATATCGGCATAGTCTGATTTGTAGCCTCCGTAAGTACGGCTGTAACCATTTTCTAGTTGTTTAATGAAAGCCTCGATCAGCAGTTCTGTAGAATTAAACATACCCTGTCCTTTTACCTTAATGTTGCTTTTCAAGAGCGGTTAATCTAGTGTGAATTTCTCTATTTTAGAGATGCGATTTTTATGGATACTCAAAGATAATTCACTAAAAAGTATTGTTTGTTCTTACCTTTTGCGATCATCTCAACACTCCGAATCAACTTAATCTATGACTGATAGCCATCCCCGTCGCACTGCATAGAGCAATCTGCTGACAATTTTTAGATCGTCTGAACTTCTGAAGCTTTGAGAATTAATTTCGTATTGAATTTTGTGGAACAGGGTCCGATCGATCTTACCGGATTTCCAAATGTTCAAGTAAAGTTCGGAAATTATGCTTTCAGGAATATAAGCTTTCGTTTTCATCTGTGGTCAACTCAATGTATATTGCCTATTGTCAGCTAATTTTATATAACTTTATGTGATGTCGATCTCTCTGAGGCTGTGATGCGATCGCACGCACTCAGTTGATGGGCGTCTCCGAAAATTTGTGGCGATCGAAATATCGATCGCCACAAATTTTACTGACGGCTGTGGCCTGTATGACAGTTGCGCCTAAATTATATTATGTCACATACCATTCGCCTGTTGTGGTCGCCGGCTCCTTTCCTTGCAGCCAGGAAAGAAGTTCGATCGTCCGTTGTGTAAATTTCTTGCCAAAGAAAGTCGAGTCGTGTACTATATAGAGTCTGGTATCCTCACTTACCCATAATTATTTTCATCCATCCCGTCCCCCCCAGAGGGGAAGGGACTTTCAGTGCGGATGCCGCCAAATCACTATATTCAGCAAAAAGCTAGAAATGCCGTAACTCATGCCCACTATTCAGCAACTCATCCGTTCAGCACGGGAACAAACGCAGAAAAAAACCAAATCGCCAGCTCTCAAGAGTTGCCCCCAGCGCCGCGGAGTTTGCACCAGAGTCTACACGACCACCCCGAAAAAACCTAACTCGGCGCTGCGGAAAGTGGCTCGGGTACGGCTGACATCTGGTTTTGAAGTGACAGCCTACATCCCAGGCATCGGTCACAACTTGCAAGAACATTCGGTAGTAATGATTCGAGGCGGTCGGGTAAAAGATTTACCTGGAGTTAGATACCACATCATTCGCGGTACATTAGACACTGCCGGCGTGAAAGACCGCAAGCAAGGTCGTTCAAAATACGGGGCGAAGCGTCCTAAAGCAGCGAAGAAATAAGACGTAACTCGCATCTTTGAGGGGTTGAAAAGCAAAACTAAATTCGATCGTCATTGATCGATTATATCTGAGCCCAAAACCCCAAATTCAATCATTCAAAATCAAAAATCCCCAATAAAACTATGTCTCGCCGCACAGTTATTCAAAAACGTCCAGTTCCGCCAGATCCAACCTACAACAGCCGGTTGGTCAGCATGATGGTGAGACGGATTATGCAGCACGGCAAAAAATCCGTGGCCTCCAGCATCGTCTACGATGCCATGAAAACCATCCAAGAACGCACAGGAGCCGAACCGTTAGACTTGTTTGAAAAAGCAGTCAAAAACGCGACACCCCTGGTAGAAGTCAAAGCCCGCCGGGTAGGTGGCGCAACCTACCAAGTGCCGATGGAAGTACGTTCCGATCGCGGTACGACCCTCGCCCTTCGCTGGCTGATCAGATTTGCTCGTGCTCGCACCGGCCGCTCAATGGCAGCCAAGCTGGCGAACGAACTGATGGATGCAGCTAACGAAACAGGAAGTGCAATTCGCAAGCGCGAAGAAACACACCGTATGGCAGAAGCTAACAAGGCTTTTGCTCACTACCGTTACTAATTCCCCGATCGAATCTAGGTCGAATTGAGCAAGCCTGTGGTATAAAAGCACAGGTGAGGGATTTGACAGTTTAAGTTTTGAGTATTGAGATTGCATTGCGACTGGCAGCACTGCCGATGGGGCCGCTCAAAAACTGCCTTCCTCAAAACTCAAAACTCAAGCACTTTCTCCATGCCACATCCTTAATATTTTTGTAAACAAATCTTGCAAAAAATATTAAAATGTCACAATACGCTCCATATACTTGTGTTTTAAGCCAGTAGCGACGGCAAACAAAGTCTTTATGTAGTATAGTTGTATTATAGCAACACAAACTCCAAGGAGGTAGCTGTGGTACGTATCGTCCCGCTAGAAAAAACTCGCAACATCGGCATTGCCGCTCACATTGATGCGGGCAAAACAACAACAACGGAAAGAATTCTGTTCTATTCAGGCATAGTTCACAAAATGGGTGAAGTGCACGATGGAACAACAATTATGGACACGATGGAGCAAGAGCGAGAGCGGGGAATTACGATTACTGCTGCCGCTATCACTACCACTTGGAAAGATCACAAAATCAACATCATCGACACTCCTGGACACGTAGACTTCACGATCGAAGTAGAACGCTCCATGCGAGTGCTTGACGGAGTGATTGCAGTATTCTGCTCGGTAGGCGGAGTGCAGCCACAGTCAGAAACAGTTTGGCGACAAGCCGATCGGTACAAAGTACCACGGATCGTGTTTGTCAACAAAATGGATCGGATGGGCGCGAACTTCTACAAGGTTCATGCTCAAATTTGCGATCGCATGAGAGCAAACGCCGTACCCATCCAAATCCCGATCGGCAGTGAAGAAAACTTCCGAGGAATTGTAGACATAGTGCAAATGAAAGCCTACATCTACAAGAACAACATCGGCACAGATATCGAGGAAATAGAAATCCCCGATGAAGTCAAAGAGCTAGCTGCGGAATATCGCACCAAGCTGATCGAATCCGTAGCAGAAACCAGCGACGCCCTCACCGCGAAATACCTTGAAGGTGTAGAACTAACGGAAGACGAAATCCGCTTGGCGCTACGTCACGGTACTGTCGCAGGTACGATCGTCCCCATGCTGTGCGGTTCGGCATTCAAAAACAAAGGCGTTCAATTGTTATTGGATGCAGTCATCGACTATCTGCCGTCGCCCTTGGAAGTTCCGCCAATTCAAGGAATCCTGCCCAACGGCGAGACAGCAGAACGCTTTGCCGACGACAACGCCCCGCTGTCAGCCCTGGCATTCAAAATCATGGCAGACCCCTACGGTCGCCTGACCTTCGTTCGCGTCTACTCCGGTGTCCTCAAAAAAGGTAGCTACGTCCTCAACTCCACCAAAGACAAAAAAGAGCGGGTTTCTCGCCTAATTGTACTCAAAGCGGATCATAAGATAGACGTAGAAGAACTCCGCGCCGGAGACTTGGGAGCAGCCTTGGGTCTGAAAGACACCTTCACCGGTGACACCATCTGCGAAGAAGGCTCGGAAGTGATTCTGGAGTCCCTGTTTATTCCAGAACCAGTCATATCGGTGGCGGTGGAACCCAAAACCAAACAAGACATGGAGAAGCTCTCCAAAGCCCTCCAGTCCCTCTCCGAAGAAGACCCGACCTTTCGAGTCAATGTTGACCCAGAAACCAATCAGACAGTCATCGCCGGCATGGGCGAACTGCACTTGGAAATTTTGGTAGACAGGATGCTGCGCGAATTCAAAGTAGAAGCCAACGTCGGTCAGCCGCAAGTAGCCTACCGCGAAACTATTCGCAAAGCCGTCCGCGCCGAAGGTAAATTTATCCGCCAAAGCGGCGGTAAAGGTCAGTACGGTCACGTTGTGATCGAACTAGAACCGGCCGAAGAGGGAACCGGCTTTGAATTTGTCTCCAAAATTGTCGGTGGTACTATACCGAAAGAGTACATCAATCCGGCAGCGCAAGGGATGAAAGAAGCCTGCGAATCAGGTATTCTAGCAGGATATCCCGTGATTGACCTCAGAGCTACTATGGTAGACGGGTCTTTCCACGATGTAGACTCCTCAGAAATGGCATTTAAGATCGCCGGTTCAATGGCGATCAAAGAAGCTGTGATGAAGGCGTTGCCAGTGCTGCTAGAGCCTATGATGAAAGTAGAGGTAGAAGTTCCCGAAGATTACATCGGGAACGTCATCGGCGACCTCAACTCGCGTCGGGGTCAGATCGAGGGTCAAGAGACGGATCAGGGAATTGCCAAAGTTTCTGTAAAGGTTCCACTAGCAGAAATGTTTGGCTATGCCACTGACATCCGCTCGAAAACCCAAGGTAGGGGCATCTTCACAATGGAATTCAGCCATTACGAAGAAGTGCCGCGAAATGTGGCTGAAGCCATTATCGCGAAAAACAAAGGGAACTAATGATTTTGGATTTTAGATTTTGGATTTTGGATTGAATCCAAAATCGAGAATCTAAAATCTCAAGTCTAAAATCGCTAAAAAAAACAAGGAACAGATCGAGAATGGCACGCGCAAAATTTGAACGGAATAAACCCCACGTAAACATCGGTACGATCGGTCACGTTGACCACGGCAAAACAACTTTGACCGCCGCGATTACGATGACTCTTTCTGCATTGGGTCAGGCTAAAGGTAAGAAGTACGACGAAATCGACGCCGCGCCTGAAGAAAAAGCACGGGGTATTACGATTAATACTGCTCACGTAGAATACGAAACTACAGGTCGGCACTATGCCCACGTAGATTGTCCCGGACACGCTGACTATGTGAAAAACATGATCACTGGTGCGGCTCAAATGGACGGCGGCATCCTAGTAGTGTCAGCGGCAGATGGCCCCATGCCTCAAACTCGCGAACACATCTTGCTAGCTAAGCAAGTTGGCGTTCCTAGCTTGGTTGTTTTCTTGAACAAGGAAGACATGGTGGATGACGCAGAACTTTTGGAATTGGTGGAAATGGAAGTTCGCGAACTTCTGAGCTCTTACGATTTTCCTGGCGATGATATCCCCATCGTGACCGGTTCTGGCTTGAAAGCTCTCGAAGCAATGGCTGCTAATCCCAAAACCAAAGAAGGCGAGAATGAGTGGGTTGACAAGATTTACAAGCTGATGGAAGCAGTGGATTCTTACATCCCTACTCCAGAACGCGAAATTGATAAGCCTTTCTTGATGGCTGTAGAAGACGTATTCTCGATTACTGGTCGGGGTACTGTTGCTACTGGCCGGATTGAACGTGGGAAAGTCAAAGTTGGCGAAAACGTGGAAGTGATTGGGCTTAAGGACACTCGCAGCACTACGGTGACTGGTGTGGAAATGTTCACCAAGTCCTTGGATGAAGGCTTGGCCGGCGACAACGTGGGTCTACTTCTCCGGGGGATTTTGAAGGCTGATATTGAAAGAGGCATGGTGATTGCCAAGCCGAAGAGCATCTTGCCTCACACTCAGTTTGAATCTGAAGTGTACATTCTCAAGAAGGAAGAAGGCGGCCGTCACACGCCCTTTTTCTCAGGCTACCGCCCTCAGTTCTACGTCCGTACAACAGATGTAACTGGTACGATCATGCAGTTTACTGCTGATGATGGTACAGAAGCTGAAATGGTGATGCCTGGCGATCGCATCAAGATGACTGTTGAACTGATTCACCCGATCGCGATCGAACAAGGAATGCGCTTCGCCATCCGCGAAGGCGGCCGTACAGTCGGCGCCGGCGTTGTTTCCAAAATCCTCAAGTAGGAATCCGCTAACGCTTTTTCATAGCAGAAAAGCCTAATTAAATTTAGTGGCTTTTCTGCTATTTATTGATGAGTGATCAGTCAGTCGATTTTAGATTTTAGATTTTAGATTTTAGATTGACTTGCAACATTCAATCTAGAATCTTCAACTAACAATTAAGAACTAATGACGAATGACTACTGACTAATGACTAACAACTAACAACAAACTGAACCTCGAAAATTCAACAAAAAAAATGGCAACAATTCCACAGCAAAAAATTCGCATTCGCCTCAAAGCTTTCGATCGCCGCCTTCTAGACGCATCCTGCGAAAAGATTGTAGATACCGCAAATCGGACAGCCGCCACTGCGATCGGCCCGATTCCCCTACCGACAAAACGACGGATTTATTGCTTGCTACGATCGCCCCACGTAGACAAAGATTCTCGCGAACACTTTGAAACTCGTACGCACCGCCGAATTATCGACATTCATCAGCCTTCTGCAAAAACAATTGACGCTTTGATGAAACTGGATTTGCCAGCCGGCGTAGATATCGAAGTCAAGCTGTAGATTGACAGACTAGGACAATGCCACAAGAAGGAACAATGGAAAAATCATTTGTTCCTTCTTTTTACTGAAAGTGCGATCGACCGTAATCATTAGTTAAGCTGTCGCACATTTAAATTGTATATTTGGGGCGGGCGGGACACCCCACAAGATTTTGATTTTGTTTCGATATGCAATTTAAATGCAGAACAGCTTAGTCATTTCTAATTAAATCGGTATAATTAAACATAAAATTCAATCAAGGGGTAAGCGCTCAAAAAACGCTCATTTAACAGCATCAATCAAAGCCTTTAACATCATTATTTAACTAAAAACATAATTTTCATCATTTTGAGGGCATCATAGCTTGTTTAAGCTGAAAGCGGTTGCTAAGAGCATTGGCGATAGCGGGGATCGATCGCCCCCGCATTCCAAAAGCCCGATCGCTCTCGCCCCTGAATTGCCTTAAATCAGTTAAAGTAAGAAAAAGAATGGCAAGTACCGTCACATTTGAGCGACAATGGCATCCTCTTCCTCCTCCGCAGTTCGCGAACTCCCCTTATTTCCGTTGCCGGAAGTGGTTCTATTTCCAGGTAGACCTCTGCCGCTGCAAATCTTCGAGTTTCGCTATCGAATCATGATGAATACGATTCTGGAGGGCGATCGCCGTTTTGGTGTGCTCATGTGGGACCCCAACCAAAACAAAGTCTCTGCCGTTGGCTGTTGTGCCGAAGTAATTCACTGCCAGCGCCTCCCGGACGATCGCATGAAAATCATGACTCTCGGACAGCAGCGGTTCCGAGTCCTCGACGCTGTTCGGGAAAAACCCTATTTAGTCGGTTTAGTAGAATGGATTGAAGACGAACCGCCGCAAAAAGACCTCAAATCTTTGGGCAAAGAAGTCGAACAACTGCTGCGAGATGTAGTTCGCCTATCTAGCAAATTGATGGATCAGCCGATCGACCTGCCGGAAGACATTCCCAGTTTGCCCACAGAGTTGTCCTACTGGGTAGCCAGCTACTTGTACGGTGCAGCAACAGAACAGCAAACTCTTTTAGAATTGCAAGATACTGCTGCGAGATTGGAACGTGAAACCGAAATTTTGACTTCGACTCGTAATCATTTGGCAGCGAGGACTGTACTGAAAGACACGCTACAATAGCCAGCGCAGGCAAAAAGCCCGATCGGTTTTGCCTGCACTGAACCAAGAATTGGGCAAAAATAATCGGATTTTTGATTTTCGATTTTCGATTGGGAATGACCGATGAACTAAGGGTTTAGAGCAGGAGGTGATAGTTCCATTATTTTGGGGAACTGGTATCTGTTCACTCCTTAACTTCAAACAGGTTCGGATAGGTTCTTTATAGCAGTAGATGCTTGTGTTAGAAAATCTCGACCAACCGAAACCATACGATGCAGTGAGAGGCGGTCAACTGCCTCCTCCTGTCAGTGGTGTGGTGCTTGGCGGACTAGCAGGAGTTAAACACCGACTGTCTAGTTCTGTCAGCGAACATCGCATTGCCGCCCTCAAGGAGACATTAAATTACGGCGATGCAGGCTTAAAAATAGTCATTAAGATTTGTCAAAGCGAAACAGGGCCAGTGCAGCGGGCGGGCTGCGAGTTGCTCCGACAAAGGCTAAGTTCGATCGCCCATGAAAAACTACAAGCCTTTGTACTTGTAAGTTCAGATTCAGAATCCCAGAAACACAACACTCGAAAAATCTTAGATCCCTCACCCGGGGAAGTCCCAGAAAAAAGATTAGAAAAAAATCACGATCGACAGTTGTCAGAAGCACAGCTAATATTTGAGACAAATATGCAGCAGATGCAACCAAATTTGTTGCTGTTAGAAGCATTAGTAGCCTCTGTAAATCGTGAAGAATTTACTAACGAACTGATGAATCTTTGGGAACTATTACTCTCAGAAATTCAAGAGCCTCTCAAAGAATTACGTCAGGCTGTTGGCAGTGCCATTTCAGCCCAACTGCGCATTCAGTGGCAGTACAATCAAGCAGAATCTCAAGCCAATCAGTGGCAGCAGCGAGCTTTGCTAGCTCTTCAGAAAGAGGATGAAAGTTCAATTCGCCTTGCCTTAATTCACAAGCAGATTCAATTTGATAAGGCGGCAGAATTAAAAGTTGACTTAGACGACCAAACTGTGCGAGTAGAAACTCTCAATCGCAACTTGCTAGCTTTGGAAAGTAAGATTACTGAAGCTAATTCTAAGAAAGAGATACTAAAGATGCAGCTTCATTTTGCGAAGGTACAGGAGCAAATTAACTGCACTTTCAGTCAAATAAATAATATATTTTTTAGTCCTTAGTTTTGGGATAAGCTGTTGCGCATTTAAATTAGAAATTCGGGACGGGCTCGCGTGCCCATCCCACTCATTGTTTTATTGATTTTTGACACACAATTTAAATGTAGAACAGCTTACCGAAATCAGGACACTCAAGATGCCATTTCTGGCGCGATTAATCTGGCGCGCCAGAAACGGCATCTTGAGTGTCCTCGCTGATCATTCCGATGCACCCGGAAACGATATTAATAGTCAAACAATACCAAAGCAGTCCCATACGCAAAAACCGGTTTTTTTTACCGACACAGTTTGCTGGATTCCGCAGCCTGGGTAAAAAAACCCGGAACGTTTTAGTTTGCGTGCGTCCAAGGCTAAGAAATACTTGTTGACGATGTTAGCGGCCGTCTTTGTCAATGTCCCCAGGAACAGCGCGTTCCACCCGATTCCAAGCGTCGCGGGTGGCGTGCTTAGCTTTGTCCCACTGCACATTAGACTTGCCACGATTGGTTTCGTAGTCGCGTTGCAAATCGTCTTCGAGCTCGTTGAAGCTCTTACCAGTACCGGAGTAGCGGCTGTATCCCTCATAACCTGTGCGGTATGCAGGCTGATAGTCGTCGTAAGTCGTACCAGTTTCAGCGTAAGAGCTTGAGTTATAGTTGTTGCGCCAGTAAGCATCTTCTACCGTAGGGTCGATCGCCTCGCCCACACCTTTGCCCGCCAAACCACCGCTAAACGCGCCCACAACAGCTCCCACAACAGCTCCTACAGGCCCGCCGATCGCACCGCCTATCGCAGCACCCGCAGCACCTGCACTCGCTGCACCGATACCAGTTGCCACTGGATGAGCTCCTGTTTCCCCCGACAGTGGGTCGAGGTTAGCATCAGGTTCATTTACCATCTTTTTGTCATCGCTCATGATATTTTCTTCCTTTTATCTAACTGTAACTTTGATTTAATTTACCTTTTAAATTCCTATTTATTCATCTTCCTTAAGGATGAATCTGGTAGCTCAACCTGAATGCAAAAAGTGGTTGGACACGCTGCCGTAATCGAGTAAGGTGAGCAATGCGCACCCTACATAAATAGGTTCAATTGAGTCCTGAGCTATGTTCAATTGTCTACTCACCGAAGAGCCGTATTTACCAGCAAGTGGAGTTGGACAACAATATATCTCTTGCAAAAGTCGTTTTAATCAAATTTTGGAACGGGCTCTCCGGCCCATTCCACAAAAATAATTTTTTCTGTGGAACAGGCATCTTGCCTGTTCCTAGCTATTTTTGCAATTCAAAATGAGGAGACGGCAGTGCCGTGTCCCTACCCAAAAAATATTGTAGGGAGACCGCACTGCCGTCTCCACTATATCATAAGGAGTAACCGGAAATGATATTAATCATTTCCC
>JAJAYT010000099.1 GCA_026786085.1 Microcoleus sp. CAN_BIN18
TGTGTATACTCAATAGCTTTGGCATAGTTGCCCAGAGAGTTGTAAGCAATTCCCAAAGTGCTCAGTGCTGCACCTTCCTCACGGCGGTTTTTAATTTCGCGGGCGATCGCTAAATATTGCTGTGAATACTCAATGGCTTTGGCATAGTTGCCCAGAGAGTTGTAAACTCTTCCCAAAGTGCCCAGTGCCCTACCCTCCCCTTGGCGGCTTTTAATTTCGCGGGCGATCGCTAAATATTGCTGTACATAATCAATGGCTTTGGCATAGTCGCCTAGAGAGTAGTAAACTCTTCCCAAAGTGCCTAATACTACACCTTCCCCAAGACGGTTTTTGAGAGCACGATAAATTTGGAGTGCCTGTTGCCAGGAATTCAGCGCTGCTGGGAATTGGCCAGTCTGATGCTGTTGAATCCCCTGCCGCATTAGCCGATCGCCCTCTGCTTGACGAGCATCGGTAGTTTGAGCGATCGCTGGGAAGAGAGAGTCAGGAGTAATTAATAGCGGGATAGTGGCAAGCAGGAACAGAGAAATGGAAGTTAGGAAAACAGAAGTAAGCCTAGAGTGGGTTGATTTGAGTCGCTTAAATGGGGAATACAGCATAGGATTCTAGAGTTGGAATTTAGAGAATTAGCCCGATCGCTCTTTCTGCCGTCGTGCGATCGCCTCAATCTGCCACAGGCGATCGACCTTCATAGAAGCTTACTCTGTCTCCCCGATCTCGCAGCAGGGATGGGGACTCTAATCTGAATTAGACGACAATTTTAGCGATCGGGCGATCGGCTTGAATCAAACCATATCCAGTCGCATAGTCAAATCCAAAATCAAAACCTGGCGTGTTTAGATCGTCCATATCCAGAGCCGTCTGCCCTAATGCTCGATTAATGTCCGCAGGACTTAAGTGGGGATTTGCAATGCTATCCTGTCAACCCATTCCGATTAGCTGTTGTCATCAAAATGTACTCAACTTGAGCCGGAGTTAAATTCGGATTTGCACTCAAAACTAAAGCCGCTACACCAGATACTTGTGCTGTTGCCATAGATGTACCGCTGTAGGTTTCGTAGCTGTCATAGGGAGTTGTAGAATAGATGTCTACTCCCGGAGCAACCACATAATCTAAAGGTCTCGAACCCGCACGGTTAGAGTCGTCATCCATTCTGCCTGTTACATCAATGCTGCCCACCGCAATTCCCCAGCTATCGGCATTACGAGCTGGATTATCTGGTTGGCTGTTACCCGAATTTCCGGCTGCCATAACCACAACAGAGCCTTTGTCATTTGCATACTGAATTGCCTCATTGATCACGTTGGAAGGGAAAAACTCATTTCCCAAGCTGAGGTTAATTACATCGGCTCCATTATCAGCAGCATAACGAATTCCATTAGCAACATTATTCGTCTGGCCACCACCAAAGGCGGACAACACTCTGACAGGCATAATCTTTGCATTGTAGGCAATTCCTGTGATGCCAAAATTATTTCGTTCCGCAGTGATCGCACCTGCTATGTGAGTACCGTGGCCATCCCAACTCAGATCGATTGGGTTGTTGTCGCTAGCCACAAAATCCCAACCCCGAATATCATCAATATATCCGTTGCGATCGTCATCAATGCCATTTCCGGCAATTTCACCAGCGTTCCGCCAAATATTGCCATCCAAGTCAGGATGGGTGTAGTCAACACCACTATCCACGACAGCTACAACAACCCCATTTCCTGTAATGTTCTGATTCCAAACTTCCGGCGCATTTATGACATCTAGTGCCGAATTCTTCCCGCCCAGATCGGGAAGAGCAGGGAAAAGACTTGAGCGGTTTAAGGTGCCGGAAACTGCTGCATTTGCATTCACTAAGCCGTAGCCATAGTTAGTATTAAAAGGGCCTAATGGTGTTGAAGTGTCGGGCGTTACAGGAACAGAGGTTGCAGAAAGATTCAGGCTGTAATTGGTAGAGTTGTTTGAGAAGCTAGAGACTTGGACATAGTATGTCCCTGGAGCCAAATTGGATACATTAATTACATCGGGGATAGTGCCACTCTCAAGAGAGAAGTCAACAAGTTCACCAAAATCTAAAACACCGTTGCGGTTTCTATCTTGAAATAGGTTTACGTCAGCATCCGCCCTCAAACCGTCGAGACGTAGGCTAAAATTGCTCTTAGTGTTGAGCTCGAATCGGTAGAAATCGTCGCGATCGCCTAGACCCACGAAATCAGTTAAGTTAATGCTACCATTCTCAACACCAACAATATTACGAGCTGTCGAAAGAGAGTTACCTGGATCGGCAAAATTCAACTGAGAAGCAGACACCGTTCCGGTTAACGGATCTGCGTTTGCACTGGTTGACTGTGACTGCGGCTTGAGTTGAGCATCGGCAACATCGCCAGTAACTCGATCGCCCGCAGAGAAACTGAGGCCCTCGCCTGCATCACCTACAATAAAATCTGCGATCTGTGTCTGTTGGTCGATGCTGGATACTGCGGGATTAGTCAAGCTAGATTCAGCACTATAACTAGAAGCATTAAATGGATCGATCGCTCCGTTGAGCAAGTCGCTGTTAACCGGAAATGTCGATCGGGCGAGATCGTTTGGCTGTTGACTGAAATAAAGGCGAGCGTTAGGATTGGTTGTGATGTCTAACATAAGTTCAGACCCCATAAATTTCGATTCATTATTTACTTAAATCTTAAGCATCTGCGATTACTTCGCACAGCCAATAAAGACTGAAGTTTTCAAGAGTAATTTATGAGGAATAAATTACTCTCTACGAAGCTATAACAAGTGATTAAAATCCCTGAGCAGAGATAATACTACCTTGAAGATCGGCCACTCTTACATTTGGCACAAAGCCTACTATGTCGGCGGAATTCCTAACTTTAATTAGAGTGCCTTGACTCTGTATCGGTTGAATATTCAATAAACCTGGCGGGGTAAATAGTTTGATACTTTCTGGTACATCAAACCCAAATAAAACTGTGACGTTTGTCACGTATTGCAAGTCTACATCGGTAGGATTCAAACCGCCTGCCAATCCAATCCGATCGACGCCAACTCTGAAACCTACAATAAAATCGGCATTATTGACATCTGTAACTCCGGGTTCTGCTTGGATGACGTACAAGTTGCTGCCCCCGATTTTGATGGAATTATTATCATCCAAACCTCCTAAAATATCGTGACCCAAACCTCCCACCAGAGTGTCATTTCCGCTACCGCTGATTAACAAATCATTGCCTCTGCCGCCAAAGAGAATATCGTTTCCTGCACCACCTATCATAAAATCTGCATCTTGACCGCCGCTGAGAGAGTCATTTCCCTCTTCTCCAGTCAGGAAGTCTTTACCTTTTCCTCCGAATAAAGAATCGTTGCCCAAACCCCCGTTGATAATATCTTCTCCTTCATTGCCATAAACAAAATCATTAGCTGTTGAGCCAGTGACTACATCGTCACCTGCAAGCATCCAAACTCCCAAAGGAAAATTAGCTGTATTTGCGATCGACAAAGTAACAAATTCGGATGTATTGTCGCCAATTAATCGTCTAGATTCTGACGGATCGGGTTGTAAAGCCATAAAAAAAATCCTCTTAACACTTGACTTCAATCTTAAGCAACCCAGAGGTCAAAAGCATTCGTTCTACCCACAGACTTGATCGAGTACGGGGTGCAAAATAGATTGCGGGAAAGTGCAACGTATGTAAATATGTAGAGTAGATGGTTCACTTCCATTAGTTTTGAGATTGAGATAACTCGGCGGTTGAAACCGCGTCTACACAAACAAAGTCGGCCTGCGCCGACTAAAGAATAAAGATCGTTTCCGATTGCATCGGAATTATTAGTATCCGAAAAGGAGACGGCAGTGCCGTTTCCCTACCCAAAATAACATTGTAGGGAAACGGCACGTGCAGTCTCCTCTATCATTCCGGTACAACCGGAATTGATAAAATTTAGGATAAAAACTTTGAGCCAATTCGCTATTAATAAAAACTTAAGCTGAGGTGCATCTAAATTTTACAGTCAACTTTGATGAAATTATTGTGGTGTGGGCGTCTCGCCCGCCCGAAAAATACAACTTAAATGCACAACAGCTTACTCTGCCTCCCCAATTAAAGTAAATGCCGCCCAATTTCGCGGCTGGGGATGAGTTTTCATCGTGGTTAACATTGCCTGCCGCAATGCCTGGGCTTTATTCGGATTCTTCTGAAGGTTTTGATAAAATGCCTTCATCAATTCGGATGTCGGCGCATCGGGAACCGCCCATAAAGAAACAATTACACTGGGTACTCCTGCCGAAATCAAAGCCCGCGATAAACCAATCACTCCATCCCCGGTAATTCTGCCTTCTCCAGTGTTGCAGGCACTCAAAACGACTAAACTTGCTTGCAGTTTCATATCAAAAATCTCTTCTGCGGTCAACAAGCCGTCATCGGTGCCAGAAGGAGCCATAGCGATCGCACTTCCCAATCCGCGCACATCATCCAGCAATCCGTGGGTTGCTAGGTGAATAATCGATGCTTGGGGCATTTTTTGGACGATCGCAGCTTTTGTACCTTGCGCGCCTGTGATGGCTTGAGTGTTGAGCAGAGGGGCGATCGCGATCGCTTCAGCTTCGGCTCCAGGTAGAGGAGACAATCGCTGTTTGGGCTCTCCCGGAGAGGGAGACACACTCGGCATTGTGGGATTGCCCAATACTAGAGCATTACTGCTGTTAGGTTGCTTCTGTGCTAACTTCTGTTGTCGAGTTAATGCCAGAACTTGAATCGAGGGGGAGGTGAGAATCGTGTGTTTTTGGATTAAGTAAGTGCCGTTAGCATCTTGCAGAGCGGGGAAGGGCACCTGGAAAAGCGATCGTTGGGGAATGAAAATGACATGGGCATTGGGGTCTTTGGGTAGGAGGCTGGCAATGGGATCGATCAGCAATTGATGCAGTGTCGGTAAGTCGGGTTGGGGTTGAAGAACGGGGGAACTGCCACGACTGCGAACGGCAAGAAACTCCTGATTGCCAATAATTAGATCGGCGAGAGAGGCTTTGTGTTTTTGCCAGAGAGGTTTGAGGTCTACCTCGCGAAACGTGATTTCGCCCGTGGGTTGAATCACCCAGATGTAAATCGCGGATTCTCGCGTTTCTTGTTTGCCCTGAATCTGGAAGCCGTCATAGATGATGGAATACTGCACCAAAGTGGCGTTCTGTGCTTTAGCGATTTGTCGGATTTGATCCTGGTTGGGAGCAGCGGTAATGACCGGATTGGCATCACCTGACGATAAGCGCTCTGTCAGGAGATCGACAAAGGCACGAGCACGTCCCCGTTCGGCAATTTCTAAGGCTGCGATCGGGTTATTCTGAGCCACCCGGACTCGTTGTAGAACGCGATAGGTGCTAGCTTGTCCTTCAAAGATGGAGACTTTATTGGCATCGTTGGAGCCGAGCAGTTCACGCATCGATTCCCAAACTTGAATCCCATTGACGAGCATTTTTTCAGATTCTGTTAGATTGCCAGCCTTTAAGAACGCCAATCCAAGGTTGTTGAGTGCTGCACCTTCCCCTTGGCGGTCTTTAATTTCGCGGGTGATGACTAAATGTTGCTGTGTATACTCAATGGCTTTGGCATAGTTGCCCAGATAGATGTAAGCGAGTCCCAAATGGCTTAGTGCAACACCCTCTCTGCTGCGGTTTTTAATTTCGCGGGCGATGACTAAAGTTTGCTGTGTATACTCAATGGCTTTGGCATAGTTGCCTAAGTCGATGTAAGCGGCTCCCAAATTGCCCAGTGCTGCACCTTCCCCTTGGCGGTCTTTAATTTCGCTGGCGATGACTAAATATTGCTGTGAATACTCGATCGCTTTGGCATAGTTGCCTAAGTCGATGTAAGCGAGTCCCAAACTGCCCAGTGCTGCACCTTCCTCTTTGCGGTTTTTAATTTCGCGGGCGATGACTAAAGTTTGCTGTGAATACTTGATCGCTTTGGCATAGTTGCCCAGATAGATGTAAGCGAGTCCCAAATTGCGTAGTGCTACACCCTCACGTGTGCGGTTTTTAATTTCGCGGGCGATGACTAAA